>NZ_NXGA01000001.1:2471262-2659366 GCF_002802965.1 Sporolactobacillus pectinivorans
TAGCATTCATCGTTTACAGCGTGGACTACCAGGGTATCTAATCCTGTTTGCTCCCCACGCTTTCGCACCTCAGCGTCAGTAACAGACCAGAGAGCCGCCTTCGCCACCGGTATTCCTCCACATCTCTACGCATTTCACCGCTACACGTGGAATTCTACTCTCCTCTTCTGTACTCAAGCTCCCCAGTTTCCAATGGCCGCTTGCGGTTGAGCCGCAAGATTTCACATCAGACTTAGGAAGCCGCCTGCGCGCGCTTTACGCCCAATAATTCCGGACAACGCTTGCCACCTACGTATTACCGCGGCTGCTGGCACGTAGTTAGCCGTGGCTTTCTGGCCGGATACCGTCACTGCAAGAGCATTTCCTCTCTCACTCATTCTTCTCCGGCAACAGAGCTTTACGATCCGAAAACCTTCTTCGCTCACGCGGCGTTGCTCCATCAGACTTTCGTCCATTGTGGAAGATTCCCTACTGCTGCCTCCCGTAGGAGTTTGGGCCGTGTCTCAGTCCCAATGTGGCCGATCACCCTCTCAGGTCGGCTATGCATCGCGGTCTTGGTGGGCCGTTGCCCCGCCAACTAACTAATGCACCGCGGGCCCATCTGTAAGCGATGGCCGAAACCATCTTTCAACCCTGCACCATGCGGTGCAGCGTGTTACCCGGTATTAGCTCCCGTTTCCCGGAGTTATCCCCGTCTTACAGGCAGGTTGCCCACGTGTTACTCACCCATCCGCCGCTCACTTCCGGGGGCAAGCCCCCTTCCGTGCGCTCGACTTGCATGTATTAGGCACGCCGCCAGCGTTCGTCCTGAGCCAGGATCAAACTCTCCAAAAAATACTCTTTCAGGAAGCCGAAGCTTCCGCTTATTTCTTTTTCGTTCTGTCGATCCTCAGCAAAAATTTTGAATTGACTTAAGGGTTTCACCCTTTAAATCACGCTTGGCTTTTGTTCAGTTTTCAAGGAACATTCGGTAGACTATCATCGTAAGAAAGACAACTTTTATATATTAGCAAACAACATATAAAAAGTCAACCATCTAAACGTGACAACCTAAATACATTATAACCATGTTGTCGTTATCTGTCAACAAAAATTTAATTGTTGCTAACAGCGACTAAAATAATATACCAATCTTTTTTTACTCTGTCAATCGTTTTTTTAAAAAACAATTCACTTTTTTTGGGACGGTTCATTGTAAAATGAAATGCAACAGTAAAGGATAATAGAAAAACCCTAATGAGACCGTGTAAAATTAATGTCGGCTAGATTACGAAGGTCATCACTATGGCTCAAAAACAATCCAGACAAAGGTTCGTGCATTTAAACATCTTAAAGATGCCGATTGTTCGCTTACCGGACCCTAGTTCGATATGCGGGATCACTCGGAAAATGGAAAATCACGCCAGTGCCTTTTCTAGAGAACCCAAGCGAGACCCTGTTTCCTCAAATAGATGCCACTCGAAAAAAATTCACAAAGTATTTTCCAGACGTGGGCGCACGTATCAGGAAAACCAGCGGCATTGCATTGCGGAGCCCCTTCTTGTGCAATGAAGAACTAGTCCTTTCTTCAATTTTACAGAGCAGAAGATACTGGAAGATTACTGGCGACCAGATGCGGTTGTCAATTATGTACGAACGCATCCAAAATTTCGAAAAGGAGAACGTTCCCTGTGCCAAAACCCTCTGCAACTTGATCGACAAGGGAAATTATCTGTAATCAACTTGAACTTAACGATAAGAGTAAGGAGGTCCACTAAAAAATAGCTGGAAAGAATCGGGTGTTTTGGGGAGGAGCATTGAACAGCGCGATCCAGACATCGAGACACGCGAAGAATTTGGACACCGGGAAATCGATACCGTGATTGGGAAAAAAAGTAAGTATGAAGTGCTTCTCACGTTAATCGAACACAGGAAGCCCGTCGTCAGAATGCCGGGGAAGAATGCGCCCTCAGAGCAGTGCGCCTCGAAGGCGATCATTGTTCCCTATGCAGGGCATCTCTTAACCGCCTTTAATTAAAAGTATTACCACCAATAATGGTCCCGGATTCAGTGAGCTAGGGACATTTTGGGAAGAAGGAATCTCCGTTTACTTTATGCACCCCTATGCCTCCTGTAAAAGTGGTACGAACAACAGATACAACAGGACCTGACAGATTTCAAGAAAGGGCAATCCATTTACCGGTATTCAGCCGCTGGTTCAGAACTTGAAGACGGGGTTGGATAAACTCCCGCTGAAAATTCTATGCTATCCCCCCAATTGGTTCACCAGATCCGCTATGAAGTGTTGCATTTAATGTTGCAATCTACTTTTGAGATGCAGTTTTAATCGAAATCGTTTATTAATGGTCAATCAACGATTTTTCTTCCAATCTCCTAAGCTCTTTTTCCGTTTCCGATATCCAGGTCCTAGCTGCAAACGATAAGTAATGATTTTTTTTCCATATCATTGATAAGCGCCACGAAAGTGACTCGTCATTGAGCGGGATGAGGACAATAGATGGAACACTTGCCTTCCTCACAATACTCATAGGAAGTAAGGTAATACCGAAATTTTCAGACACTAATTTAACCATAAAATCCCATTGAGAGCTCTCGAAAACAATTCGCGGCTGAAAACCGAAATGCTCACAACTTTTAATAATCATTCCGCGCAGTGCAAATTCTTCTGGAAAAAGAATAAAAGATTCCGATTTAAGATCCTGAAGTTTTGCGCTCTTTTTTGAGGAAAGCGGATTTGATTTATGGACAGCCAGACAGAGTGGATCATTAAAGAAAGAAAAAGAGTCCATCGTTCTCTGATCAAACGGGCCGACAGTGACACCAATTTCCAGTGAACCTTCAGACACACAGTCTGCAACTTTTTTTGCGCCGTATTCGACAATATGCAGATCAATCCCCGGGTAATCAGAGCGCAATTTACCCAAAATTTCTGGGAAAAAGTGCACGCCGATCATAGGCGGCAATCCGATCGTCAGTTTCCCTCTTCGTGCATTTGTCAGATCTGTTAATTCATCAGACAAATGATCAAACGACTGAACGATTTTCCTCGATTGTTCAAATACAATCCTGCCTGCGTCAGTCAGTTCGATTTCCTTACCTGAACGATCGAGCAAGGTCATTCCTAATTCATCCTCAATGTCCTTGACCATTTTGCTAATTGTTGGCTGAGTGACGTAAAGATGATGTGCCGCTTTTGTAAAACTTTTTCTAATTGCCACTTCCAAAAAATAATGCAAGTGTTTTATATCCGTATGATCACCTTCCATAGCCAATGGGCATATTGTGCATTCTATTAATCTATTGTACCCGCAATTTTATGTTTTGTATAATTTTCGTGTGATATAAGTCACACAAAATGTTTTTTGGAAAGTGTCGTGACATTTTGATAAAAATATTGCTGACAATCGTTCAGGTTGCCATTCTTTATTTATTTTCTACGCTGGGCAATATAATTGTAAACTGGCTCCGTCTTCCCGTCTCAGGAAGTATCGTCGGCCTCTTTATCGTCCTTGCCCTGCTGCATTTCAATCTATTGAAACTATCGGCTGTCGAATGCGGTGCAAGTTTTTTAATGTCTGAAATGCTGCTCTTCTTTATTCCTTCTGCTATCGCAATAATTCAATATAAAGATCAGATACTTAGGCATGGTTCACAATTCCTGATCGTTATTATTTTAAGCACCGTCACTGTTATGATTGTGACCGGTGTCGTTGCTCAGTTTTATATCCATAAACTCAGCAGAAAAAAAGGAGAGATCTAAACAATGTTTCTTACTGCCGGCTGTATTTTACTGACCGTAGCTGTTTACTGTTTGTCGAAGAAATTATACCGGAAACTCCGGTTTGCATTTCTCTCGCCACTTTTAGTGGCTCCCTGTATCCTGTCATCGCTTCTTCTCGGGTTCCACATTGACTACACGGATTATGACAACGGCGGCCGCTGGTTAAGCAACCTGTTTCAGCCCGCAGTCGTCGGTTTTGCAGTCCCACTGTACAAATTTAGAAAAGTGATGAGAAAGTACTTAAAAGTCATTTTTGTAAGCATGGCAACCGGTGTGACAGTCGCCCTAGTCAGTTCAGGTATCTTCAGCCATCTCGTCCACCTGAACAACAGTTACCTTTTAAGCCTGTTGCCAAGGTCCATTACAACCCCGATTGCCATGGCCGTTTCCTTTGATATCGGCGGAATGCCGACAATGACGGCTATCTTTGTCATTGTCACGGGTATTACCGGATTGATTCTTGGTCCCATGGTGATCAAATATCTTCACATAAAGGAAAAGTTGGCTCGGGGCCTGCTGCTTGGTATGGGGGCACACGGAGCGGGAACATCCAAAGCTCTGGAATTTGGGAGCGAAGAAGGAGCTGCGGCAAGCTTGGCAATGGTTATTGCAGCAATATTCACACTTGTTTTTGCACCCCTGCTGACTCCACTCATTCTTTAACAAGATTCATTTCCAAGAAATTAATTTGAACGAAAAAGAGACAGGCCATTGAAGGATACTCCTTCGGGCTTGTCTCTTTTTTGAACCCTATTTTCAATAAAACAGAATTACTTTTCTTTGCCGATTCCCTGTGCATTGATAACCTTATCAATAGCCGCTGAAGCTTCATCAGCATCAGATCCATCAGCAATAATTTTGAATTCGGCACCCTGCATGATCCCGAGAGCCATGACGCCCATGATGCTCTTCAGATTTGCTTTTTTGCCGTTGTATTCAATATTGATATTTGATTCGAATTTGCTGGCTTCGCTTACCAGTACCGTAGCCGGACGGGCATGAATACCAGTTTCATCAGTGACGACATAAGTTTTTTCCATTTGTTTACTCGCTCCATTCATTTTCTTAATATAAAATTGAACAGGATGCAGTCACAAAAAAAGGCCAACAGAATAACCGTTTACACCTTTTTGTGACAACATTCCGCAAAACCTTATTTTTATTTTATCATTCCTTTTCCCGCATGTCATGGAAAAAGTAAAAAAAATAAGAACGCTACCAAAAAAATCTGCAATCGGCGTTTTGCGAGTTCCAAAAGTATTCCGTCGATGGCGATCAGTGTGCAGACCAACAACCAGGCCAATTCCTTTCACCATCTTGCCAGAGCTGCGGCTTTCGCCGCGCATCTTCTCTTCCCGCGAAGTAAAAAGTACGCCGGCCACAATCAGAATAAGTGTACCAAAACCAGCCGAACAGCGATGCACACCGGTGAGCTGCATACCTGTTGATATTGACATTGTTTCGAGATGCCAATCGTTTTCATTGCGCTGAATTGATGGAACTTTTGACTGCCAGAAAAGGCCTGAGATAAAACCTACGATGATCCACTTTACTGCTAAAATTCGATGACACAATAAAAGAGAGCCAATTGAAATTGCTCCGATCGTCATGCCAAAGCCCTGGTGATGAGTGTCCAGCCCATTTTCGTGCTCACAAGCGGGAGTGTGCCCCACAATAGAACCGCGATCGGTGCGATCAGGATGCCGGACAAAGCGTGCACACCCTCCAATATATCTACACGATCAGCTTGTAGATAAGTTGCCGCAATTTCTGAAAAATATGCAGGAATTTGTCAAAAAAAAAACATTCATTTAGCCTGGCTGGCTTAGTGAATGGCAGATCCTCCCAAACCGACTTGTATATATTAGTAATTTTCTCACATTGCTTTAACAGCACAAATTTTTTCTTTTAAAAATGACAGTTCCGAAAAAAAGTCAGAAAGGTACCGATCCTTGCTTTATGAACTTTTTAAACATTCTTCAAGAAACAGGACTATCTTTTTCAAGTTAAGGTTCCGTTCACTTTTAATTTTTCACCACCCGTATTAAAAGAGACCGATTCCAGTTCTGAAGTCGGCCTCATAACAACTGTTTTTCATTCTCTATGGTCTTCGCTTTTTTGACTGGAACGCCGGAAGAAAAGATCGTTCAACAAATTTTTACTCTGCTGAATAGGCAGTTTATAAAGTTCTTCCCATTGCCGCGCTACTTCTTCAGGGCCGCTGTCCATCAACCTTTTCTTATCTTCTTCACTCAAGTTCTTGAATGCCCCTTCTAGTTCTTCCAAGTGATGATCCAAAGGTTTATTTTCTTTTTTGCGCAATATTTTCTCCAACATCGATTTTCGATCATTTTGTCTGTTCATCTTGCGCCACCCTTTCCGTTCTGAACAATGTAGCCGCATCTTACTGAATTAATATTATAACTAATCATAGTCAAGGGTAATCAATATGATCACTTTTGCTAAAAATTCGGTTTTGATCTATACCCCTTCCTGCTTTCAGAAATTTATCGTTGAAAAAAGTCCCTCTTACTGTCTGTACAAACAATAAGAGGGATAAGGATAAGTTAATAAATCCAGAACCAGAATCGTTTTTCGTACCACAAACCGGCTCAGGCAGCCTTTCTTTCTGGGAAAAATACACTTAGGTCAAAGTTCAATGTATCATCGTTTCTTCCGCGCGGTTTTCAATACGAAGTTTGTCGGCGACCATGGCGATGAATTCCGAATTCGTAGGTTTCGCTTTAGACATGGATACCGTGTAGCCGAAAAGTGAGGAGATCGATTCGACGTTGCCTCGACTCCATGCTACTTCGATCGCGTGGCGAATTGCCCGCTCAACGCGGCTCGGTGTCGTTTTAAATTTTTTTGCTATATCCGGATAAAGCACTTTAGTGATTGATCCGAGTAATTCTATATTGTGATAAACCATCGAAATGGCTTCCCGCAAATACATGTATCCCTTAATATGCGCCGGGACACCAATCTCATGAATAATTTCCGTAATGCTCGCGTTGAGATCATGGTTGCTGTCCTGCTGCGACGGTATAACTCCGGCTCTGTTTGATATTACGGCATCCGTTTCGCGTTCGCCCATCACTTGGCGAATTTGATTGGCCAGATTTTCCATGTCAAAAGGCTTGAGAATAAAGTATGAAGCACCCAATTCAACCGCCTTCTTCGTTACATCTTCCTGTCCAAAGGCAGTAAGCATAATAATTTTAGGCTTCGCCAGCTGATCACTTTTTCGTATTTGCCTTAGTACACCCAGTCCATCGAGATGTGGCATAATAATATCCAGCAATAACACGTCAGGTTTTACTTTCTTTAACATGTCCAGGCATTCTTGCCCATTCTTTGCTGTTGCCACGACTTCAATGTCATCCTGTGTCTTTAGATACTCTGAGATCAAAAAAATCAATTCTTGGTTGTCATCCGTTAAACCCACTTTTATTCTTTGCAAAATAAAAATCCCCCTCACGAAAAGTTCTACAGTTTATCTTTTCGACAATGAGGAGGGTATTCCTTTTTCAGAATCTTTGAATCGCTTTGCTTTTTTCTCGTTTTTGTGCCTAAATTCTTTCATTTTCAGCTGTTTTCGACAAATTATCCTATTTCTTTTTAGGGTTTTGTCGGAGAATATTTCTATTTTCTCCATTCAGCTGACTGTTTCTAGCAGCCGGCCGTCACTTGGGCGAACAATGCCCGCTTCGCGAAGCATCCATTCGATATGAACACCATAACCGCATGTCGGATCGTTGACAAAGACATGTGTGACTGCCCCGACCAGTTTCCCATTCTGAATGATTGGACTCCCGCTCATCCCCTGAATAATACCACCTGTTGCTTTAAGTAGCCGCGGATCAGTGATTTTGATGACCAAGCCCTTAGTAGCTGGATATTTCTGCGGAACGGAATTCAAAATTCTGATATCGAAGGCCTGAATATGATTTCCATCCAACACAGTCAGAATTTGAGCAGGCCCTTCTTTGACCTGATCAGACGATGCAGCAGGTAATCCTTTCCCCCATTCTTCACTTCTGAGCGCCGATCGTTCTTTAAGATGTCCGTAAATGCCAAACGCCGTATTTTTTTCAACGCTTCCGATCGTCATTGCATTTTCAGCAAAAAAGGCAATTTTTTCACCTGGTTTACCCTCTGTCCCTTTATCAATCGCCTGAACCGTCGAGTTGAATATATGTCCGGTCTTAACTAAAATCGGCTGTCCAGTATCCCGGTCTGATATAACATGTCCAAGTGCGCCATAAGAGGATGTTTCAGGATCATAAAAAGTCATTGTTCCGATACCGGATGCAGAGTCTCGGATATAAAGTCCCAATTCATACGGACTTTCCGCTCCTTTTACAGGTACTAATTTCTTTTGAAGTGAAGCTTTTCTCCGAAGTACACTTACAGTCAGCGTTTCACTCTTTGACATATTAACAACACGGCTGCGGACATCGGCTATTGTCATGACTGGTCTGCCATTTATCTTTGTGATCACATCGCCGATTTTTATGCCGGCACTCTCACCCGGCGATAATTGACCCTCTGGGCCATCCACGAGATGATAACCGACAACCAATACACCCTTTGTACTGATCCTGACACCGATCGACTGCCCCCCCGGTATTAGACGAATTTCCTGCCCGTCTCGGGAAGCTGGAAAAGTTTCCGCACTTTTTAAGTATGAAACATTTTGCGCTTTTGCGCTCTTCTGGATGGAAAATGCTTTCATCTTTCGAATTTCCATTGCAATCGGTGAACCGGCTGCCAGTCGTGAATGAATGTTCAGTTTTCCTGTCCCAGTGTCATTAATTGCCCTTGCTACACGATCAATGGTCCATCCGGTCCCCAGGCAGCCTGAAGCGACAATAAAGCCGAGAAGAATCAAACTGATCAATACCCTGAATGTTTTCTTTCTCTTTCTCATAACTCACTCTCCTCGCTCCAGTCCCGCATTTATCTCGCGGTGCATTAATTAAAATTGCCTGAGCCGGGAAGAATTATGAGTGAGACAAGTAAAGGATTTCTCCCATTAAAGGATAGCTGTTCCAAACGGGAAAAATTGTTCGATAAAAAAGCACTCCGAGGGTAATGATCGAAAAAGGCCTCATATTTTTACTTTCTCTGCCATTTTGCGAAGCTCACGAGCGTGACGGCGGGTAAGATCTGTGATCTTTGTGCCGGAAATCATTCGACCGATTTCCCTGATCTTTTCCTCTTCGTCAAGTTTTTTGACGGATGTGACTGTTCTCTGGTTTTCCGTGACCTGTTTTGAAATATATAGATGATGATCAGCCATTGCAGCAACCTGAGGTAAGTGTGTGATGCAGAAAACCTGGGATGACTTTGACAAGTTAAAAATCTTTTCAGCCATGGCTTGTGCCACACGGCCGCTGACCCCGGTGTCGACTTCGTCAAAAATGATGGAAGTCACACCCATGACCTGCCTGAAATTCGACTTTATCGCCAGCATTATGCGAGAAAGTTCACCGCCGGAAGCGATCTTGACCAGCGGTTTTAAGGGTTCGCCGGGATTTGTAGCGATAAAGAATTCAGCATTGTCAATACCATCCGGATGATAATTTCTAAAGGATTCCAGATCATCTTGCTGATTAAGCCGCGCCTCAAACTGTGCCTGTTCCATATAGAGGTCCTTCAGTTCATGATTGATGGCCTGATTTAATTGAATCACCGTTTTCTTGCGCACGCCTGATACAGCCAGCGCCTTTTTTCGCAAGTAATCCATATGGTCGTGAAATGCCTGATTCAGTTCATCATATCGTTCGTCCCGATGGGTAAGATCATCATATTCTTTTTTGATTTTCTCGCAATAATCAAGAATTTCTTTAATATCTGTTCCATATTTTCTCTTCAGGAGATGGATCTCATTCAACCTCATCTCAATTTCGTCCAGCCGCTCAGGGTCGTACTCCATTTGTTCCAGATAACCTCTCATTGAGGACGATTGTTCCTCCAAAATATAATAACAATTAGAGATGGATTCAGCATATCCTTTCAGGTCGTTGTCCAGATCCTGTACTGATTCGAGACTGCCAGAAGCACTTCTAAGCCAGTCAAGACCTCTACTTTCTCCGTCCAGCGCTTCATAGCCTAACTTTAATGCCTGGAACACTTTTTCAAAATTCACAAGCCGGCGTTTCTCTTCATACAGTTTGTCATCCTCGCCTTCATGAAGCTTCGCGTCATTGATTTCCTTGATCTGATACTTCAAAAGATCAATCCGCTGCACAATTTGCTTCTCATTTTTATTAAATCGCTCACACTGCTTCGCAAGATCTGCGGTCTTTTCATACTCCGTACTGTACTCATACTTCAGTTTGGCAAGATCGCTTCCTCCAAACAGATCGATTAATGGTAAATGGCGCTCAGGATCCAAAAGAAGCTGATGTTCATGCTGTCCATGAATATCGATGAGCCTGTGGCCGATTTTCTGAAGTGCGTTCAATGTCACAAGCTTTCCATTGACTCTGCAGATACTTTTCCCCCTGGCTGAAATTTCTCTTCTCAGAATAATCATATTGTCATTTTTATCAATGCCCAGTGCATCAAGGATCGGAATAACTTCGTGTTGCCCGTCAATTTCAAACAGCCCTTCGATCTCCGCTTTATTTGTCCCATGACGGACATACTCGATGGAACCGCGGCCACCGGCAAGCAGGCCAATGGCGTCAATGATAATTGATTTTCCCGCCCCTGTTTCACCAGTAAACACGGTCAAGCCGTTTTCAAACGAAACCCTGAGTTTTTCAATAATTGCAAAGTTCACAACTTGAAGCTCCAGCAGCATGGAAATGCCCCCTTCAAAAACGAACGTAGGTTCTGTATCTATTTTCTTCCGTTATCGATGTTTCGTCAATATTTCAGAGTAAAAAAAGAGAGCGCATGTTTCATGCTCCCTCATTCCAAGGTCTGTTTATTTTTATCCAAAGCCTGATGTGCCCGTGCAACAACCGTTTCAACTGTCTCGGCAGTTTCAGTTTCGACCCGTCTGCTTTCCGCTTTGAGCCAGGCAAGAAATTCGATATTGCCATCACCACCCGTAATGGGTGAAAAATCAAGGCCGCAAAGTCTGAACCCGGTTTCTCTTGCAAATCCAAGAATATCCTGAAGGACCAGTCGGTGGACTCCGGAATCGCGGACAATCCCTTTCTTACCAACCTCATTTCTTCCGGCTTCAAACTGCGGCTTAATCAAAGCAACGATATCACTGCCGGGAACAATAATGTTTATCAACGCAGGAAGGATCTTTTTCAGCGAGATAAACGAGACATCAATCGTCGCAAAATCGGGTTTGCCATCTTGAAAGTCATCTTCTGTGCAATAACGGAAATTTGTTTTTTCCATGACGATAACACGCGGATCATTGCGCAGCTTCCAGGCAAGCTGGTTATAACCGACATCAAGCGCATACACTTTTTCAGCACCATTCTGTAGGGCACAATCGGTAAACCCTCCCGTCGATGCGCCAATGTCAAGCATCAATCTGCCGCTGACGTCGATAGGAAAAACTTTCAGCGCCTTCTCCAATTTAAGCCCTCCGCGTCCCACATAGGGAAGTGTGTGCCCTCTCACTGAGAGGTGGGCGCCGCTGTCGATTTTGCTTCCCGGTTTGTCAACGCGCTGATCACCCATGTAAACGACGCCTGCCATTACGGCCCGCTGTGCTTTTTCACGCGACTCAAATAAGCCATCTCGAACAAGAAGGACATCCACGCGTTCCTTATCTTTCATGGCAAGGTCATCCTCTGGAGTCTGGCACTGTCTCCTGTTTTCGATTTTTTCAGCATTTGCTGGAGCCGCGCACAGACATGATCGCTCGTCAGGCCAAGTTCCTGCAGCAACTCCTTAACACTTCCATGTTCCACAAAGCGGTCGGGAATACCCATTAATTCAATCATCTGGTTCTGAATGCCGCAAGCTGAGTAGAATTCAAGCACGCTTGAGCCGAATCCTCCGGCAAGTACACCCTCTTCAAGCGTCAGCATCGGCATTTTACGGGCGGCCAGCTTCTTGAGCAAATCAGCATCCAGCGGCTTGAGAAAACGCGCATTGATTACCGAAACATGGATACCATCCGACTGCATCACTTTCGCTGCTTCCATGGCCACTTTAATCATAGGACCAAAGGAAAGAATCACTGCATCACTGCCTTCGCGAAGGATTTCCCATTTTCCAATCGGAATCCGAACCGGCTCTTTGTCCATGTTTACACCGATTCCATTGCCTCTTGGATAGCGGACAGCAATCGGACCATGATTGTAATTGACAGCAGTGTAAATCATGTTTCTTAGTTCATTTTCATCTTTGCCCATCATTATGGTAATATTCGGCAGCGCTCGCAGGAAACTAATATCAAACACACCTTGATGTGTTTCCCCGTCAGCACCGACCAGCCCCGCCCGATCAACGGCGATTGTTACATTGAGGTTCTGCCGGCAAACATCATGAACAATTTGGTCATAAGCACGTTGCATGAACGTAGAATAAATTGAAAGAACAGGCTTCATGTTTTGCGTGGCAAGCCCGGCAGCAAACGTTGCAGCATGCTGTTCAGCAATGCCCACATCAAACAGGCGGTCCGGGAATTCCTGTGCAAAGCCTTCCAGCTTTGACCCGACAACCATAGCCGGAGTGATCACAACGATCCGTTTGTCTTTTCTCGCGAGTTCCTGCAAAGAATCGTTAACCACTTTGCTGTAAGAAGGTGCGCTCGTTAACGGCTTAATAAAAGCTCCAGATTCAATTTTGTANAACGATCCGTTTTTCTCGCGAGTTCCTGCAAAGAATCGTTAACCACTTTGCTGTAAGAAGGTGCGCTCGTTAACGGCTTAATAAAAGCTCCAGATTCAATTTTGTAAGGACCGGTACCGTGCCATGTACCGATAGAGTCCATTTCAGCGGGTTTATAACCCTTTCCCTTTTGAGTCAAAACATGAATCAGGACGGGACCTCTGCGTTTGCGCGCAAGCTTTAAATTTTCAATTAATGCACCAATATTGTGACCGTCAACCGGACCCTGATAAGTAATCCCCAGTTCTTCGAAAAAGACCCCGGAGACCAGCATGTATTTGAGCCTGTCTTTCACGCGTTCTGCAACAGAAGCCAGCCTGCCTCCGAAAGCAGGTATCTTCTTCATCAGGTACTCTATATCTTCTTTAGCGCGATTATACTTCTCCGCAGAACGGATCCGATCCAGCATATTATGCATAGCTCCAACATTCGGGGCAATCGACATTTCGTTGTCATTTAAAACAATGATCATGTCTTTTTTCAACTGACCAATATTATTAAGAGCTTCAAGAGCCATTCCGCCGGTCAGGGCACCATCACCAATGATTGCTATAACTTCAAATTTTTCTTTTTTCAGATCTCTGGCAACAGCCATTCCAAGTGCCGCGGACAGAGAGGTTGAACTGTGTCCGGTTTCCCAAATATCATGTTCACTTTCGCTTCTTTTTGGAAAGCCACATAGCCCCTGATATTGGCGGAGCGTATCAAACTGGGCTCCTCTGCCAGTCAATATTTTGTGAACATAGGATTGATGCCCAACATCCCAGATCAGTTTATCAACCGGACTGTTGAATACCTTGTGCAACGCAAGCGTCAGTTCAACAACACCCAGATTCGGTGCGAGATGTCCACCGGTTTTTGAAAGCTTATTAATCAAAAAGTGCCGAATGTCCGCAGCCAGATCGTTCATCTGTGCGATGGACAGTTTCTTCAGAAATTTTGGGTTTTTAATTGAAGTAACATCCATTGGCTCACTCCCCCTTTTTCCTTTTTTGTATTTTTACCTTATTCCCTTTTTTATCAAGGATACTGAGGATAGGAAGATGAAGATGGCATTCTGCAAAATAAATAACACAACCGGCTCTGTAAATAATTTTCGTTGAGTTCTTTATTGCATAGGTTTTCCCAAGTGCTTTGACAAAGACTGTAGTTGCCGCCACCAGGCATGTCACAATCACTGACAGCATGTATTCGACGGCTCCTCCCTCATGCGATGCAATAATTGCCATCAATTCGACAACGACTACCGATGCCGCGGTCCCGCTGATAATGGCACTGATATCGCCAATGACATCCGTACAGAAGGTATTCACACGATCGGCATTCTTTGTCAGCCAGACTGCATATCTGGCTCCTCTCATCCCCTTTGAAGCCATGGAATGGAATGGAGCTTCATTTGATGCAGTCGAGGCCACGCCAATTATATCAAAAAAAAGGGCAATTGTAATAATAACAAGCACAACTGCTATCCCCGAAATGACTCCGGCATTGTTCAGCACCGCAGTCGATATAATTGAAAAAATAGCCGCCAGCACGAGCGTGATAACGGCTAAGGGCAGTGCCCACTTTAAAGATTTTTTTAGTTCATTTTTCATGAATCATCCGGTTTTCACGCACATGACCTGAAAACGGGCTTTCACATCCTTATATTAACCATATTCCTATAAGATGCAGATTATGTAAAGCAGGAGGTCGCCCAAAAAGTAAACATTGCGGCTTAGGTCCAGTAGGTTTTCCCGTCAGGCTACCCGATGTTGCCATACGGGCAGTTTCCCTTTAAAGCCTGACCGACGGAGTCGCCCGAACGCCGAACTGGAACGCCACTCAGACCGCACTATAATCCTTTTCAGACGCTGCACTTGAGCGCAGACAGTCTAGGAGTTTTCCTCTGGCACTCTTGAACTTTATTCTAGCCTCTTTTGCAGAATTGATTTCAAGAAAGCACACGCCTATGACGCCGGCCAAGCAGCCAAAGGTTACGTGTCTCTATCCCCTCTTTTCCACTCAAGGCAGGCTACGCTGTTCGCTTTTCCTCATTAAAGTACTTACAAACAGGTTTTCCACTCAGTTATTATGCTAAAAGCAAACAACGTACGTGTCTCCACGAACGCAGGGTCTTCGCCCACATGCCGTTGCGGATCGCCCTACGCCCTTTACTCCCAGCACGAGCCCAAAGCTGGGCGCCTTAAGCCAGCACCAGGAACTTCATCGATGTGCCCTTTGACGGATTTTTAGCCCCGTCTTCAAATAAAGTGGAGCGACTAGAATACTGCACCACCTGCATGAGATACACGTGATATTCTATCACAATTTCAGCAGTTACTCAAATAATTATTAAATGGAATCACTTTAAGAAGTCCTGCTCAGGAGATAGTCTGCAATCTCTGCCAGGATTCCTTTTTCAAATCCAGCTTCCATGAGGCAGTTTTTCGCACGTGTGACTTGTTCGGCAAGCTCTTCTCTGGCACCGTTCAATGTAAGCAGGCTGACGTAAGTATTTTTATGATTGACGAGATCACTGCCGACTGTTTTCCCGAGGTCTTTTTCGTTTCCTGCAATATCCAGGACATCATCACCAATCTGAAACGCAAGCCCCAGATGATCCGCATAGCTTGTCAGAGATTGCTTCTCCTGCTCAGATGCGTCTGCAATCAGTGCGGCAGCCTCAACAGGAAATCTGATCAGTCTCCCGGTCTTCCGGTGGTGCACGGACACCAATTCTTCAAGTGAAAGAACTCTTTCTTCCGCCTCCAGATCATCTTCCTGACCCCCGACCATGCCTTCAGGCCCTGCAGCACTGGCAAGAAGCCCAATTAATCTGTTTCTACACTCACCGCTCAGCAGATGATCCGAAGCNTCCGCCTCCATCTTCCTGACCCCCGACCATGCCTTCAGGCCCTGCAGCACTGGCAAGAAGCCCAATTAATCTGTTTCTACACTCACCGCTCAGCAGATGATCCGAAGCGATAATCTGAAATGCGCTCGTCAATAGACCGTCACCCGCGAGCATTGCGGTAGCCTCGCCAAAAATAACGTGATTCGTCGGTTTCCCGCGCCTGAGTTCATCGTTATCCATTGCAGGAAGATCATCATGAATGAGAGAATATGTATGTATCATTTCAAGACTGATCGCTGTGGCAAGCCCTTTTTCTTCTTTTTCACCAAGCGTTTCGAGCGCTGCAAAAAGCAAAATCGGACGAAGCCGTTTTCCGCCGGCCATTAAGGAATAAATCATGGATTCCTTAAGTTTTTCGGGAACGGATGCCTGTTCCAGAAAAACAGGAAGCTGTTTTTCGATCCATGCTTTCCTTGAAGCCATATACTCTCTCAGGGGCAGGGTCACTGCTCTTCATCTCCCCCCACGGAGAAGGACGTTGACTGTCCGCTGCTGTCGACCAGCTGATCCATCTTCTTGCTCACAGAATCCAGCTTATCATGACACAATTTAGAAAGCGATACCCCCTCCTGGAACAAGTCAATTGCTTTTTCAAGCGGCACGTTATTTTCTTCCAGTTGTCTGACAATGATCTCCAGCTTCTCCATAGCCTCTTCAAATGTCGGTGCTGCCTTTTTCTCAGTCTCTTTTGCTTCACTCATTTCCGCTTTCCTCCTCAATTCCCCAGACTTGGCAGTCAACTCTGCCATCATTCAGCCTAATACTCAACGGATCGCCCGGTTCAATGCTTTTCACGGATTTTACAAGTATATCTTTCTGGTCGTATACTAAGCCATAGCCTCTCGCCATAATTTTAAGCGGGCTCAATCCATTTAGCTGTAACGTCAATTGATTGAATGCAGAACGCTTAGTCTGCCGATAATTTTGGCTGGCACGAATCAGCCGTTCCCTTCGTTCAAATAAGGCCGTTTTGGCCCGCTTAACCAGGGCATCCGGCCGATTCTTTCCAAGGAGCCTCCCAAACATTGCCAATTGATCCCTTTTAGCCATAATAAGCGTGTCAGTATTCTTTTTCAGCCGATCAGTAAGCCGATCAAATTCCTGCTCTTTCTGAAGAATCAGCTGGCCGGGAAATCTGAACGCGTAAGACTGGCTGATCCCTTTCATACGTTCTTTTTCCCTGATCATTCTGCTTTTCATAGATTGCACAAGACGCACCCGGCGGTCCTCAACACGCCGGTACAGTTCCCGAACATCAGGTACTGCAAATTCACCGGCAGCTGTCGGTGTAGGAGCCCGCCTGTCAGCCACAAAATCAGCAATCGTGAAATCTGTTTCATGACCGACAGCGGAGATGATGGGAAGCTGTGACCTGAAAATTGCATCTGCGACGATTTCTTCATTAAATGCCCACAGATCTTCTATTGATCCGCCGCCTCGGCCAACAATCAGAAGATCCAAACCCTTCAGTTGATTCGCCTGATCAATTGCAGCGGCAATAGACCCTGCAGCGTCTGCACCCTGAACAAGTACCGGAAATACGGTCAAGTGGGCACCCGGGAATCTCCTCTTAATCGTCGTGAACAGATCACGGATAACAGCACCCGTGGGCGAGGTGACGATGCCAATCTCATAGGCGATAGCGGGGATGGGTTTCTTATGCGAATCTTCAAACATTCCTTTCGCCTGAAGCTTCCGCTTAAGAGCTTCATAGGCCAGATAAAGCCTGCCCAGCCCATCCTGCTCCATCTGCCGTATATATATCTGATATTCGCCATAGGGTTCGTATAATGAAATAGATCCCTGAACCAGAACTTTCATACCGTCCTCCGGTTCAAATGCAAGTTGCCTCGCATTTCCTGCAAACATGACTGCTTTTATCCTTGCATTCTTATCTTTCAGGGTCAGATAGAGATGCCCGCGGGAATGCCGTTTAAAATTGGATATTTCGCCTTTAAGCCAGACCTCCTGCAACGCATTGTCAGATTCCATCATTTGCTTGATATACCGTGTCAGTCGGGTGACCGTAACATATTGATCATTTTCCATCATCATGACGGTCTCTGACCTTTCTTTCAGCAGCTTTCAGTGTATTTTCAAGAAGCATAACCCGGGTCATCGGGCCGACCCCTCCTGGAACCGGAGTGATAAAGCCCGCTTTCTCACTTGTTTCTTTGAATACTACATCTCCGACCAGCTTGCCTTTGCCATTTCGGTTCATGCCGACATCAATAACAACCGCACCGGTTTTTACATCCTCAGCACCGATCAGTCCGGCGCGGCCAACTGCTACAACCAGTATATCCGCCTGCCTCGTATAATCAGAAAGCGGCGTAGTTTTCGAATGACAGATGGTGACAGTGGCATTATAATTCAGAAAAAGCTGAGAAGCAGGTTTTCCGACGATGTGGCTTCTTCCGACGATGACAGCATGTTTTCCGGCAATTGAAATGTTTACCGCTTTAAGCATCTCAATAATTCCCGCGGGGGTGCATGGAACGAAGCACTCCTGGTTAGTCATCATTTTACCCAGATTAACGGGATGAAATCCGTCTACGTCCTTATCAGGGTTAATAGCCTGAATGACCTTCTGCTCGGAAATCTGATCCGGAAGAGGAAGTTGGACGAGAATACCATGAATTTCATCCCTTACATTCAGAACATTGATCTTCTCGAGCAGTTCTTTTTCCGGAACCGACTCTGGCAAGCGGATCAACTCGGAATAGATGCCCACCTCTTTACAGTCCCTGATCTTTCCTTTGACATAGGACATTGATGCCGGATTTGCCCCCACAAGGACTACTGCTAATCCGGGAACCACGCCTTCCGATTTCAATCGGGACACCCGTGTTTTCATAGTCAGCCGCTTAGCAGCCGCAATCGCTTTCCCGTCAATCAGCCTTGCCGTCATGATTCCTCCGCCCTTCTTTTTCAGCATTTAGCTCTGTAATTTGAAAAGCTTTTCTTCTTACCAATTGAGCCCGATTAAGCCACCGGCAATCAATAAAATTCAGCGATTCTTAGTTTCTATTTCCTTAGAAATACTTGAAAGAATTCCGTTAACAAACTTCCTTGTCTGTTCATCGCCGTATTTCCTGCATAGCTCTACTGCTTCATTTATGCTTACTGTTGTCGGAATATCGTCAAAATACAACATTTCACAGATTGCAAGCCGCAGGATTGTTTTATCAATATTTCCAATTCGATCAAAAGACCAGTTAACCAGATGAGCCTTGATCTGCCTGTCTATTTCCGTCTCATGGCTGCTTATTTCATTTAACAAACGGACGACAAAAGGGTCAACCGGCACGCCTTCTCCATTAACTGCATCAATTGCTATTTTTCTGTCTGTATTGCTTAGTGTCGTTTGAAATAATACTTGCAGGGCTATTTCCCTTGCCTGTCTCCGATTCATAGTAAACTTCCTCTCTCCGAGAGCATCAGCACTTTCAACCTTTTCAGAAAATGTTCGAACCTTTCAGAGTCTGTTCGAAAAATTATCTTTTCGAACAGACTCTTTTTCAAGGACACGGAAAGAAGCAAAGGGCATCCTGATAGCTCCCTTTGCTTCTTATTCCTCCCCGGTTTCTTTCTTATCCTTTAGTTCAAAGTGAATGCCAACGACATGAATATTAATTTCGTGAACGTCCAGTGCGGTCATTCTTTTCAGTGCGCGAGTAATATTGCTCTGAACTTTTTCCGCAACATCAGGTATGGATACGCCAAAATTCATTGTCAGCTGAACATCGATGATGATCCCATCATCCGTCAGATCAACTTTAATTCCCCGGCCGTATCTTCTGCCGCTCAGCTTTTCAACAACACCCGACGCAAAATTGCCGTGCATATCGCCAACACCGGCCACCTCAACAGTAGCGAGCCCGGCAATAATTTCAATGACTTCAGGAGAGATTTCAATCTTACCGAGGTCTTCTCGCTGATCTTCTACTTCAACCGATCGATTCTCATTATCCGGCATGAATACCACACCTCCAAAAATTAACCCTGCTTATTCAGCGGATATTTTTTTAGAAATTTTGTATTAAATTTACCTCTCTCGAAAACTGGATGCTGCAACAAACGCAAATGAAAAGGTATTGTTGTATGAATGCCTTCAATGACATATTCACCAAGTGCGCGTTTCATTATTGAAATAGCATCTTCCCGGGTTTTTCCATAGGTGATCACTTTTGCGACCATTGAATCGTAATAGGGCGGGATAAAATAGCCCTGATAAACCGCTGAATCGACACGCACACCCGGGCCGCCCGGCGGGAGATAGGTTTCCACACGGCCGCATGAAGGCATGAAATTCTTTCCCGGGTCTTCAGCATTGATCCGGCACTCAATCGCGTGGCCTTTCAACTGTATTTCTGATTGTTTTACCGAAAGGGGCTCGCCCGCAGCAATTCTGATTTGTTCCTTAACAAGATCGACACCTGTGACAAATTCTGTTACGCCGTGTTCAACCTGTATCCGCGTGTTCATTTCCATAAAATAAAACGAGCCATTGGGCTCAAAAATGAATTCAAGTGTGCCCGCGCCGCTGTAATTGACGGCTTTTGCGGCCCTGACTGCGGCAGTCCCCATTTCTTCGCGCTTGTTTTCATCGAGCGCCGGAGACGGAGATTCCTCCAACAATTTCTGAAGTCTTCTCTGAATGGTGCAGTCACGCTCGCCAAGATGAATGACGTTTCCATGTTTATCGGCAAGAATCTGAATCTCAACATGGCGGAAATCTTCAATATATTTTTCAATATAAACACCCGGATTACCGAATGAAGTATTCGCTTCCTGCTGTGTTATGGCAATCCCGTGGCGAAGTTCACCCTCATCACGTGCGACACGGATACCCTTGCCCCCGCCGCCGGCCGTAGCTTTGACCAATACAGGATAACCAATATCATTTGCAATTTTAACACCGTCTTCAACGCTTTCAATCACTCCGTTTGACCCTGGAACAACGGGGACTCCTGCGCTTTTCATCGTCTGCTTAGCAACATCTTTGATTCCCATCTTGCTGATCGCATCAGATGGCGGTCCGATAAAAATCAAGCCGCAGTCCTCACACATTTCCGCAAAATCAGCATTTTCTGAAAGGAAGCCATAGCCTGGATGAACGGCATCGCAGCCCGTCAGCGATGCAATGCTGATGATATTTGTGTAATTCAGGTAACTATCTTTCGGCGCGTCCGGACCAATACAGTACGCCTCGTCAGCCAGCTGGACATGAAGTGCCTCCTTATCCGCCTGCGAATAGATGGCAACCGTTTCTACATTTAATTCTTTACAAGCGCGGATAATTCTAACCGCGATTTCTCCCCTGTTTGCAACTAATACTTTTTTTATCATCGACGACTGACTCCTTAATCTTCCTTAACCAGAAACAGTGGCTGACCGTATTCAACAAGCTGGCCATCCTCAGCAAGAATGTCGACAATCGTCCCTTTGCATTCCGCTTCAATTTCATTGAACAGTTTCATTGCTTCGACAATGCATACAACCGTTTTCTTATCAACTTTCGAACCCTTCTTAACATAAGCTTCCGCATCCGGTTTTGATGAGGAAAAAAAAGTTCCGACCATCGGTGCCGTAATCTTATGTAAAGAAGCATCCGGCTCTGTATCTTTTTCTGTTTTTTCAGGTGCGTCGGAAGCTATTGGCTGAGCAGCAGCAATCTGAACCGGTGCAGGTTGAATTGCAGCCTTTTCAGCTATAGCCGAAGCCTTTCGCAATGTAATTTTCGTTTCCTCAGACTCATATTTCAACTCACTGATTGATGACGAGTCCATTTCTTTCATTAAAGATTTTATGTCTTCGATACTTAACAAACCCAGCACTCCTTTATCCCAACTGCTTTTCAACCTATTATATCATATCATCCATGATAACCCGAATTGCATGACAAATGCAGTCTCAACGGCAGTCAGAATGTTTTTTAATCATAGATTCTTGTATGTCAGGGACCGGCGTGTCCCAGTTCGAGTTTTGTGTGCTGCAACATAGTAACGCAAAAAACTGCTGCGTTTGTTCGCAACAGTTTCTATTGTACCTAATTTTGTTCAAAAAATCTTCAAAAACTAACAATTCACCGTTTGTGTTTTTATATAGAAGACTGATTGTATTTGCTTTAAACGAAACTATTTTGAACCGAGATTATAGCTGACGCTGACTACTCTTCCTGCTCCCAGATACTCGTTAGCTAACTGAATAATCCCGTTGGCTTGTTGATCCGTCAGACTTTTCGTATCAACGTAAACTTGAACCTGGCTGCCATCAGTTTTGACCACAGCATTTTTATAGCCTTTAGACTGGATCACATCTTCGAGCATCATTTCAGCGTTTGCCAGCGTCTGCATGGACTCCATACTGTCATAGGCTGCGCTTGCCTGTTCAGCAGTACTCTTTGGTGAAGCAATGACACTTTCATATTTTTTTTGCTGCTGGCTTCTGGCATCCGCTTTGTCCAGTTCGATTTGCCCGAGTTTATTTTCCGCAGCGGTAGTTGTCACCGCAACCCCATTCTTCCCCGTTGTCACTTGCCCCTGTGGTTTTGCCTGATTGGCAGGGCTGCCTGATGGCGGAGCGGTCAGCGCATACACTGACAGAACAACTATTAAACTAAGCATCGTGAGCAGCCAAACAGTTTGTTTTTTTAACATTTTTACTGAAAGCCTCCTTATTCATTCATTTTTCTGCAAAACTTTGACCTGATAAGTAGGGATGTCCATTACCGTGGATACTGCCTGCATAATTTCCGCACGAATTGCGGGTTGATCGGCACCATTTGCAACAACGATCACGCCCCGCACTGTCGGCTGTTCTTTGCCAATCACAACTGGCTCTTTGACCCCGTTTTTGTCAATCATTACAACCTGGCTGTCTTGGCTGCGTTGATTGATTTGGCGTTTGCCGCCTTTCGGGTCACTTTCGACCGTTTGATTGTCCTGGGTTTTCACATCGTTCTGATAGATGCTTTTCTCAGTTGATGAGAAGGTGGTCATGACCGACACCTCCGATACACCTTGGATTTGTTCGAGAATATTTTTCAAGCTTTGATTAACATAGTCTTCATATTTTGAAATGGATGTCGCAGAACTGCTCCCGACGTCTGAATTAATTTCAGACAGCTTTTTTGCGTCTGTACTGCTGAATGCCGGGCTGCTTCCCGCCTGATTCACTGTTTGAGGAGCAGCCAGCATCCGGTTCCCGAGCAGTAGAGCGACACCAATCATCGCCAGAACAACCAGCCGGATAACAGCCGCTTTCTGTTTCTTTACCGGCTCGCCCTTTTCCCCGGTTACTTGTTTCAGTATTTTTTTTATAAAATCTATCAGTCGCGGCACGTGCTTTAATCCCCCCCTTCCATCCGGAGTGAGATGATCTTTTTATCTACCCCCCAGCGCTCTGCAAGAAAGGAGCGGATCTTGCCCGCTTCGGCGGATGTCATGCCTGCGTTGTTTGGAGGAGCCTGAGATTCTACGTTGATCGATACATCCTTAACTGGTTTAACAGAAGAAAAGTTACTGTCTTGAGCACCGGTTTTATCACCCGATTTTGCAACAATGACTGTGATGCTTTTAAGCGACATATCTTGCGGCTGTACCTGTTGCACAGACAACCCCATATGCTTGATCTGCAGTCCGTACCGCCCATTCAATTCCTCCTTCACACTGTTCTTCAGTTGGACAGCCACCTCTTCCTGAATATATGCGGACTGAGCCTTTTCTATTTCTGTTTTTTGCTGATTTGTCTGGCTCATAACTTGGCTGCTTCCTTGTCCGGTTCTGAGCCCGCTGATAATTTCCCCTGGATCCAGATGGAACAGCTTAATTACCGGATCCAGCAAGGCGACGATCAGAACCAGCCCAATCACAAGCTTGACATATTTCTGAAATCCTCCAGTAGGGAGCAATAGTTCAAGAATCACGGCAAACAGAACGATCAGAACCAGTTGTGAAACCCATCCTTCAAGATATCCCATGGCTTTCTCCTAACGTACCATCAGGGAAATATTCCCCGCGGTGATAATGATTGTCAATGCAAGAAAAAACATCAGCGAAACAACCGCGAGTGCGGAAAATAAGTAAAACATACTCTTTGCCATGATCACCAGAGAATCGGTGACCGCTCCCTTTCCAAGCGGCTGCAAAACAGCCGCAGCTACGTTATAGATAAATGCCAGAGACAGTACTTTAAGAAGTGGAAAAACTGTAATACAAAATAAGATGAGAAGACCGACGATACCGACAGTATTCTTTAAAATGACTGATGCGCCGATCACTGTATCAGCTGCTTCAGTAAACATCCGACCGACTACAGGAAGAAAATTTGCCGTAAAAAACTTTGCGGATTTAACCATCAGTCCGTCTGAGATTGCCGCGGCAGCGCCTTGAACAGACATGACGCCAAGAAAAACGGCAAAAAAAGCGGCAAGTGTGAACAGCGCGACGTTTCTCAACAGGTCGCTTAATTTAGTCAGTTTATAATCATCCGAAAGCGTGCTGACGATGCTCAGCAGGGCTGACATAAACAGAAGAGGCAGAATGAATACAGAGACGAGCCATCCGGAAATATTGACAAGAAATATAATCAAAGGATGAAAAAAAGCAACCGAAGCTGCGCCCCCCGCCGCTGCCGTCAGCCCGAATATCAGTGGAATAAGAGCGAGAAGAAAATGGCTCATGGTCTGCACTGTATCACTCGTATAACCGATGGCCAATCTGAAACTGTTGAGCAGAAGAATTAATAATACAAGTGTGACCACAATATAAGCCACCTTTGAAACCGTCTTAACTTCAAAAGCAGATTGAATGGCCTGCAGCAGCGTTGAGAAAACAGAGAGCATGATTAGTGTGCCAAGAAGCTTGCTGTTCACAACCAGCTCATTGAGAAAAAAATGAAGCAGTCCGTCAAACAGCTTTTTTAAAAAGCCTTGCTTATCAGATTGGACAAAGTTTTTGAAATTTGGGTTCGTTTCCGGAAGATACCCATTGTAATCATTTGCAACTTGATTCCAGTACGATTCAATTTGACTGGTACTGATACTGCCTAGCTGCTCTTTCGACCACTGTTCAGGTGTGGAGTTGCCCTGGGCTGAGGCCGTTTGAGTCTGAAAAAGGAAAAATACAAAAATGGTCAAGGCAAGAAAAAGCAGCCATGAATGAGAGCCCGTCCAGACAGTTTTCATT
Organism: Sporolactobacillus pectinivorans; assembly: GCF_002802965.1. Classification (NCBI taxonomy): domain Bacteria; kingdom Bacillati; phylum Bacillota; class Bacilli; order Caryophanales; family Sporolactobacillaceae; genus Sporolactobacillus; species Sporolactobacillus pectinivorans. Next base: position 2,495,948 of record NZ_NXGA01000001.1, read on the forward strand.
TACCCCCCTCCTACTTGCGGCATCAGATTCATCACTGTATCAACAATCGCAGTCAGTATCGGAATGGCCATCACAAGAATGGCGATTTTCCCTGCAAGTTCAATTTTCCCTGCAAGCGCACTCTGACCCGCATCTTTGGCAATCTGCGCACCGAATTCAGAGATATAAGCAATACCAATAATTTTAAGCACAGTCGCAACATACACACTGTTCAAATGCGCGGTTTCAGCCATTCTTTTCAGCATGTCCATGACCAGCTTGATCTGATCGACAAGCATGATAAAGATAAAAGTGCCGACGATCACAGTCAGCAGGAGAGCAAATACTGGATTCTTTTCTCTGAGAATAAGCGCCAGAAAGGTCGCCGCCAGGCCAAGGCCGACAATTTGCAAAATATCCATAAGTTCATCCTTACATGAACAAGAAAACGTTTTTTATTTTCACAAATAGGTCGTCAATCATTGTAGCGGCCATATACAGAATGACGACAAAACCAATCAGAGTAACCCATTGCGCCCAGTCGTCTTTTCCCATCTGTTTAAGTACGGTTTGGATCATCGCGACAATGATGCCAATCCCCGCAATCTGAAAGATCGTATTCACGTCCAGCGACATCCGGGTCCCCTCCTCTCTTCGGAAACATTAGGACCTGTTAGATTCAATTCAGATACAGATGAGTACAATCAGAATTCCGGCAAGAAATCCGAGACTACGCGTCATTTTCTCATTTGCCCGCTGCCTGGCGCGTGCTTCCTCCTCTTCACGTTCAAGGTGGGCAAGCGCCAGATGAATATGTTTCTGTTGATTTTCAGCATCTTCTGTACCCAATGTTGACCCAAACTGTAAAATCACTTCTTTTTCAGGCTTGCTCATCGACGTTTCCGGCCAGAACTCATCTGCAGCCTGTGGCCAGGCATCATGGAGCGGTACTCTGTCTAAAATCATTTTCTTCTGCAGAAGCTCGAAAAAACGGGCCACCGGCTGAGGAAGCTGCACGGAGAGATGCACCGCCATATCATCGACCGGCACGCGTCCGTATACAATCTCGGCTTCTATTGACTGAAGCGCGGAACGCCATTGCCGGATTTCTCTCGGGCGGCTGCGATATCCATATGCAATCACAATACCGGCAGCTGTAGAAGCAGCAACAATCAGAATCGATCCCAAGACCTGAATCAATGCCAGATCTCCTCCTCTGCGGCGATCGACCGTCCGAGTTTATCAAGCACGGACATCCTGCAGCCCATGCTTAAGTTTGCCCGTGATAAAATGACATAGCGGTCAAACATGCGAGCTTCAAGCAGTGGTGCAAGTGAAGGTCTGCTTTTCAGCTGGGTCAGAGAAAAACCGTGCGCCGATGCCATGACTGAAACACCTGCATTAAGTGCTTCAAACATTGCTTCCATATCTTCTTTTCTGCCAATCTCATCAACAATCAGTACTTCAGGGCTCATTGAACGTATCATCATCATCATTCCCTCCGCTTTTGGGCATGCGTCGAGGACGTCCGTTCTTTCTCCGACATCGTTCTGTGGCACCCCTGCAACGCATCCGGCGATTTCCGAGCGCTCATCGATAATTCCCGTTTTTTTCGCGGGAATACATCTATCAGGAATTCCCCCACTGATCATCCGTGTCAGGTCACGAAGCAGTGTTGTTTTACCGGTCTGAGGGGCTCCGATAATCAGTGTGCCCAGCCATCGACCCTTCTGGTAAAGGTATGGTACTAATGGCAGAGCAGCTCCTATTTTCTGCTTGGCCAGCCGGATATTAAAAAAAGTCACATCACGAATCCGGAGCACATGGCCATTTTCCGTGATGACACGTCCTGCCAGCCCAATTCTGTGGCCGCCGCGGATCGTGACATAGCCGCGTTTCAGTTCTTCTTCCATCGTGTATAAAGAGTACCGGCTGATTCTCTGAAGCATCTGCACCGCATGCTCTTTTTTAAAGATCGGCAAGTCCTCATCAGGCGTTTCCCAGCAGCTATTGGAGACAATCAGTTCCAGCGGACAACCTGTGCGCAGCCGGATTTCTTCCAAATTATTCCTCACATGTTCAGGCGTCCTGAGAATGACGGCTTGAAACAACTCTGGCAGTAATGACAAAATACTGTCCAATATAACCACCTAGCTTCTTAAAACAGTTTCTGGTCGTTGATCAGCTTCACGAAATTATTCTTTTTAGTCCTGCTTTCATTCAATATATGCATGCCTGTCCTCGATATGCTCACAGCCTGCTTTTATGGCAGCTATTTCACCGTCACCCAAAAAAAGTGTAAAAAAATAAGCCCCCTTTTTCGGGTGCCTATTCTTAATTAATTATTCTTAAAGAGCCACATAATCAGGCGCGTGAAACATAAAGTCCGGACCGAGTATCAATAACTAGTTTGTCCCCTTCGTTGACAAAGAAAGGAACACTGACCACGTACCCGGTTTCAAGAGTCGCCGGCTTTGATCCGCCGGAAGCTGTGTCTCCTTTAATCCCCGGCTCGGTTGCGCTCACTTCAAGCACAACAGTATTAGGAAGCACAACTCCAATTGTCTCACCTTCATAAGATTGGATGTTAACTTCCATGTTTTCCTTGAGAAAATGAAGCTGATCCTGAATCTGGCTGGCGTCCAGATCCATTTGCTCAAAAGTTTCCATGTCCATAAACGTGTAAGCGTTACCGCTGGAGTACAGGTACTGCATCTTACGATTGTCTATGCGAGCAGGATTGACTTTTTCACCACCGCGGAATGTTTTTTCCTGAATTGCCCCGGTTCTGAGATTTCTCAGCTTGGACCGGACAAATGCCGCTCCTTTACCCGGCTTAACGTGCTGAAACTCAATGACAGATAAAATATCTCCGTCAACTTCAATGGTTAGACCCGTTCGAAAATCATTTACCGAAATCATTGTCTTCCTCCTTTAAAATACTCCGCACTCAGTGCAGCCCATACCGGCTAAGCCCCTTCCCGGCAGTAAAGAACACTTGTGAAGACAAGACGGTCGCCCCTCAGAATCAACGGATGCAAGCTTTTCCCGTTGGTGAGAGATTGCAGTCGATAGCTGTCCTCACAAGTCATTATTCTAAATCGGTGCAGACTAAAAACCACTCTGAATATTTTACCACAGCGCTACTCTTTTGAATAGTTTTCAGAATTCGGTTTTTCCTCAATATCAAAGGCAATCGAGTAGCCAATAAAAAGTCCATATAATGCAAATAAACAGGCTGTCGTTGTCAATGTATTCCAGCCAATACGGTTAATTGCGGGCAGCCCCGGCAACCAGCGTCTGAGCACAATAAAAACAACTGCCCAGAGAATTAGCCCGTATCCGATGCCGACCCAGACTGATTTCAATTTACTCAGTGTAAATTGAAAAATCAGGGCAATAGGAATTGAAAGCAGACTAAGTCCGGCAATCGCCAGAAATTGACCGGCAATCGCCTTCTTCCACGATCCCAGCGGAAATGGAGCAAAAAGGAGTTCCGGACCAACCGAAGAAAAGTTGAGTAAATGACAGATCATTGCCGTCGTGCTCCATAAAAGGCCGCCGCACAGTCCGATGACTGAAGCACGACCAAGAGATTTTTCAAGTTTGTTTTTGGGAGCTTCTTTCTTTGCTTTCGTTCTTCGAATTTTTCTTGCCATCGCCATGCTCCTCAGAATCATACATACTGACCTAAATTATGCCCATGCCCAAAACTGCTTATGCCCAAAACCGCCAATTCAATAATGTGCAGAGCCAGTGTGAAAATAGAAAAATGGAGGGAAACTAGATTGTTTTCAAGAAATTTTTCTAATATCGGTACTTCTTCCTAGAGGTTTTTGAACATTTCGGGTAGAATAAAATATGTATAAGTAATTCATGAAAATTAATCTATTACTTCCAGAATCGGGCTGATCATTTTATGACAGAAAATCTTCCTATATATGGCGGGCAGGCAGTGATTGAAGGCGTCATGATGGGCGGAAAATATACGACTGTTACTGCTGTCCGCAGAAAAGACAATTCTGTTACTTTTTTCGAATGTGCGAAAAAGCAGTATCCGTCACTGAAGTTTTTGAAAAAGATCCCGATTCTTCGCGGCATCATAGCTATATTTGAAGCAAGTGCGGTTGGGACGAAACATTTAAACTATGCATCTGAGGTTTATGATGAAGAGCCTTCAGAAGATACAAAAATTGAGAAAAAAGCACCAAGAGGCTTAAGTTCCTGGATTGGGCTCACAGCGTTGGGCATTATATCTTTCTTATTTGCTAAATTTGTGTTTACACTTGTTCCGGCGTATGTGGCCAGCCTTTTTGAGCCATGGATCAACGGCAGGGCCGATCAGGTGTTGCTTGAAGGATTTTTTAAAGTGCTCCTGCTTATGGGCTATATTTATTTTATTTCATTGACTCCAATGATGAAAAGACTGTTTCAATATCATGGATCTGAGCATAAAGTAATAAATACCTTTGAAAGCGGCGAAGCATTGACCGTGGAAAATGTGCGGAAGCATTCGAGACTTCATTATCGCTGCGGATCAAGCTTCATCTTATTCACGGCATTAATCAGCGTTTTTTTATACTTTTTTGTACCTACGAATCCCTTATGGCTCCGCCTGGTCACCCGTATTCTTCTGATACCCCTTGATCTTGGCCTTGCCTTTGAAATTCTGAAATTAACAAACAGTGTTCGCAACATACCTGTGCTGCGCTGGCTGGGATACCCCGGACTGTGCGTCCAGCTGCTGACAACTAAAGAACCGAACGATGAACAAATTGAAATAGGGATACAGGCTTTTGAGAAAATGCGTGCCTGTGAGTCCACCATCGAAAAAAACCGACAGTCCTCTCTTAGTCAGGTGCTATAAAAATCTTGCGGAGGTGAATGTCCGTGAAAACTTTTTTCTATTCGCTTGCCTTTTCACTGATCATTGCGCTCGGAATTTTCGGATTGCTTACTAAAATTTTCAGCAACCCGACTGCTCTGCTTGTGCAGTTGATGATTGTTGCCTGTGTCATCGTTGTCGGTCTCTTCTTTTTCAAGCGGCTTGCGGAAGGTACGGGAAACAACGACCAGGCGCTGTATAGAAGAGCGGCAAAACAATCAGTCAGGCGCCATAAAGACTCTGCACTTACCCGAAGGATACGCGGCATTCATCCGTCAAGACTGAAAGTCATTTCAAATGGTTCGTCACGCTCGTTTAAAGAATCACGACAGCCGTCAAAAGATCACGGCCATTTAACCGTCATCGAGGGTAAGAAAAGCAAGAAAAAGAAGAGGGTCTTATTCTGAGTATTTTTTAATAGCGCACTGAAGGATTGGCTGGTCAGCCAATCCTTTTCGCGTTTATAGCAAGAGTTTAATCTGCACCTTTTCTTATCGATATCAATAAGACCATTTTTGCAAAAAACGTTCAGTCTCCTTTGCACCAATTTGGTAAAGCTTATTTTTCTCATCAGATGATATCTGGAAGTCTTTTGTTGTTACACTCTTTACCGGAATCACAATCACATTCGAATCCTTCAATTTTTCTATCGTCCTCTCGTCATGCGCCTCATGCATCGCAGTGAATATTCCGCGGAATAATTCGACTGCATTTTGAATTTTAGGGCGGTTTTCAGTTTCACCGTCTGTTGTCTGAAGGCCAAGAAAAGGTCTGGTGGGCAAACCATCCTCCCGGTCAAATATCCAAATCGGAAAATTACTCAAAATTCCACCATCAACTATGAGCGAGCGTTCTCCATTTCCGTCAAACAGCGATATCGGTTCAAAAAAGAACGGTAAACCGGCACTCATCCTTACAGCTCTCGCTATTGAAAAGGAACCGGGATTAATTCCATAATCCGGCAAGTCGTCAGGAATCACGGTAAGTCTCCCTTTTGAAACATCGGATACGATGATTTTCAATGAGCCTTGCGGTAAGTCGGAAAAAACCGAGATGCCTTTCCGGGAAAGCGCTTCTTCCAGCCAGTCTTCTAGTGAATCTCCACGGTACAAACCCATTTTGAAATAGACACGCAGCCATTTATAAAAGGGAAAGCGGATATAGGCGGGCGCATCGAGCAGCTTCCTAGTATCCATCTCATCAATTAATTTTTTCATCTCGGAAGCTGTGTATCCAGCCATTAAGAGAGCAGCAACGATTGAACCCGCACTCGTCCCCGCGGCCCTTTTAAATCGATAGCCTGATTTTTCAAGCCTGTCAAGTGCACCCGCAAACGCCAACCCCTTGATTCCTCCTCCTGAGAAGACTACATCTATCCACACAGGCCTCCCCCCTTTTAATACATTAAATGATCGACAACACAGAAACAGACCGGAAACAGGAGTTTCCGGTCATCAAATGTAAGTGCACTCTATTAAATTGAAAGGCTATTCATCTAAATCTTCGCTTCTCTCCTTAATTTCGAGCAGCTGATCCACACGTTTTGGATCTTCCTCAAAATATTGGACAACATCGCCGATTCGGTCAATTGAGTCCCAGCTCAAATGGTGCTCGATCCCTTCCACGTCTTTATATACATTTTCTTCACTGACACCAATCAGTTTCAGAAAATCTTCCAGTAGCTCGTGTCGGTACACCAGCCTCTTCCCCATTTTCTTCCCTTTGGGTGTCAGGATAAAGCCCCGATATTTTTCATAAATCAGATACTGGTCCTTATCCAGTTTCTGAACCATTTTTGTCACGGACGAAGAGTGGACATCCAATGCCTCGGCAATATCAGAGACCCTTGCATATCCCTTATCCTGAATCAACCAGTAAATCCGCTCGATGTAGTCTTCCATACTTGGAGTAGGCGACATCATGTCTCCCCCTAACAACATCCCATAGTCACTTCCACCATGTTACTATAAGAGCGCTTAAAAAACAAGAAAGCCTGACCAGCTGTTTTCATTGCTGCAGAGGGGCGGACAAGAATGATTGACGTGACCTTTATAACTGTCTTTAAAAAAATTCAATAAATCGTTATAATGAATTGTGAATAGTTTTGGGGGGAAATTGGTATGTTGGGTTGGATATTTTTTATCGTATTACTTGCTGCATATTTGGGCTATACATTTGCGTCCAGATATTTTTTACGCAAATATCTCACAACATTAAGTGAGGCTGATTTCCGCGCCGGGTACAGGAAAGCGCAGCTGATTGATGTAAGGGAAGCTAATGAATTCAAGAGCGGCCATATTTTGGGGGCAAGAAACATTCCTCTGGAACAAATTAAAATGAGGAAAACAGAAATCCGTCATGATATGCCCATCTATCTGTACTGTTCAAACGGTTCCCGCAGTTCCCGGGCTGCCAGTGTTTTAAAGAAACTCGGTTATAAAAATCTATTCGATCTGCAGGGCGGTTTTAAAAAATGGGATGGAAGAGTTAAGTCAAGCAATTAAATAGAAGGGTTATAAGCCCGGTTCGAACTCATCTCTGCAATTGCCATAAAAAGCGTACATCTCACACACGATGTACGCTTTTTATTTCTATATAGGATTAAGCTCATTGCAGAATAATAAATCAGACTTGAACTGTATTTTTTTGATAGCGAAGGATCGGATGCCGCGCCGCGCGTGTTTCATCCAGACGTGCAATCACTGTTTTATGCGGAGCGTCCTGAACAATCTCAGGAGTTTTTTCCGCTTCATGGCTGATCTCGATCAGATGATCGGCAAAGGCATCCAGAGTTTCTTTTGATTCTGTCTCCGTCGGTTCAATCATCATTGCCTCATCAACAATCAAAGGAAAATAAATGGTCGGCGGATAATAGCCAAAATCAAGCAGCCGTTTTGCCATATCCAGTGTGCGTACACCCATTTTCTTCTGGCGGCTTCCTGACAGCACAAATTCATGTTTGCAGAACTTATGAAATGGTGTTTCGAAATCTTTGGAAAGCCTCTTCAACAAGTAATTAGCATTAAGTACAGCGTCCCTGGAAACTTGGTTAAGGCCTTCTGCACCCATTGAGCGAATATATGCATAAGCTCGTACGTTGATTCCAAAATTTCCATAGAAAGCTTTAACCCGGCCAATCGATAGCGGCCGATCATCATCGAAGCCGTATGTTCCATCTTCTTTTTTTATGATCAGGGGTTTCGGCAAAAACGGAGCCAGTTCTTCCTTAACACCAACCGGTCCGGAACCTGGTCCCCCACCACCGTGCGGGCCGGTAAACGTTTTGTGCAGATTCAGGTGCACGACGTCATAGCCCATATCGCCCGGTCGGGTGATGCCCATGATGGCATTCATATTAGCCCCGTCATAATAAACTTTTCCACCGGCTGCGTGCACGATTCGTGCAATATCCTGAATATGGGTTTCAAAAAGCCCAAGAGTGTTCGGATTGGTCAGCATCAGTGCAGCAGTATGTTCATCCGCCACATGTTTCAGGTCTTCAAGGTCAACCAGGCCGTTTTCATCAGACTTTACAGTCACTGCCTCAAAGCCAGCCACGGAAGCAGAAGCAGGATTCGTACCATGCGCAGTATCCGGGATAATGACTTTGGTCCGCTTTAAATCATGGTTTGCTTCATGGAATGCGCGGATGATCATCAAACCTGTCCACTCACCATGCGCTCCCGCTGCAGGCTGAAGCGTGATCGCGTCCATTCCCGTAACCGCCTCAAGATTGGTCTGCAGACGATACAACAATTCGAGTGCTCCCTGCACCGTTGCTTCATCCTGATACGGATGAATTTTTGTAAAACCGTCCAGACGGGCAACGACTTCATTAATTTTAGGATTATATTTCATCGTACATGATCCCAGCGGATAGAATCCGTTGTCAACACCAAAATTCCGTTTCGACAGGGCCATGTAATGGCGAATGAGCTGAAGTTCCGATACCTCAGGGAATTCAGGTTCATTTTTTCTAAGGTACTCATCAGGAACCATACTGTCAAGAGGCATTTCAGGGATATCAAGTTCAGGAAGGCTGAATGCAATTCTCCCTTTCTTTGACTCCTCAAAAATCAGTGGCTGATTTTGATCAGGCATTGACAATCCCTCCTAATACTTCAGTAAATTGATCAATTTCAGCTTTCGTCCGCATTTCTGTGACAGCAATAAGCATTTTATTTTCCAGATCTGCTGAACCACGTTCCAAATCAAAGCCGCCGATTATCCCTTTCTTCAGCAGTTCCTGATTGATCTCTTTGACGGGTCTTCCACAGTCAACTATAAATTCATTGAAAAAAGGTCCTTCAGTTTCTATTCTGATTCCCACACGCTTTAATTTTTCAGCAGTGTAGTGCGCTTTTTGAAGATTCTGCTCAGCAACCTCCTGGATACCCTTCTTACCAAATGCGACCATTGCTACTGATGAAGCCAATGCATTCAGGGCTTGATTGGAACATATATTGGAGGTTGCCTTGTCACGACGAATATGTTGCTCACGCGCCTGAAGGGTCAGCACATAGCCGCGTTGTCCTTTTTCATCGACCGTTTCACCGACCAGCCTTCCCGGAATCTTTCGAATCAGTTTTTTGGTCACCGCGAAATAGCCGCAATGCGGTCCACCGAAGGATTCCGAAATGCCAAGCGGCTGACAGTCTCCGACAACGATGTCCGCACCGAATGCTCCGGGTGGGGTAAGCAGACCCAAGGCAATTGGATTGCTGGAAACAATAAGATGTGTGTTTTTAACCTGATGAACACTCGCTTCAATTTCCTTTAGTGGCTCAATAAGGCCGTAAAAATTAGGATACTGGACGATGACACATGCTGTTTCTTCATCCAGCTCTTTTTTAAGTTCATGAAGATCAGTCATCCCATGTTCTGCCGGAATAGTGACGACCTCAAAATGGCGGCCATGCGCGTAAGTGTTGAGGACTTCCCTATATTCAGGGTGCACAGTTTCCGAGACGATGATCTTCGAATGTTTTGTCGATCCGCCGGAAAGAAGCGCCGCTTCCGCAAGTGCCGTTGATCCGTCGTACATCGATGAATTAGCCGCGTCCATGCCCGTCAATTCGCAGATCAGCGTCTGAAATTCAAAAATTGCCTGAAGTTCGCCTTGCGAAACTTCAGCCTGATAGGGAGTGTACGCTGTATAGAACTCTCCTCGCGAAATCACGCTGTCGACGACGGCCGGAATAAAATGATCATATACTCCCGCTCCGAGAAATGATGGAAACCGGCCGGCACTGATGTTTTTTTCAGCCAGCCCGGTCAGAAATCTCAAGAGTTCAGGCTCTGACAGAGCTTTTTCAACATTAAGCCTCCCCTTATAGCGGATCTCATCAGGAACATCCGAGAAAAGTTCTTCTTCATCTGCCACACCAATTGTTTTCAGCATGTTCTTCCGATCGTCTTCCGTGACCGGTAGGTATCGAGACCTTGGCATCTTTATTTTCCTCCTCAGCTTCTTTTATAAAAAGGGGTCTTGACAACTTTTGCCTTTTTCCGTTTTCCACGGATATCTATCTCAAGGGCTGTTCCAATTGAGGTATATTTTGCATCAATCAGAGCCAGCCCTAGATTCTTTCCCAGTGTCGGTGACTGAGTTCCTGTAGTAATTTCTCCGATTTTGTTTTCACCATCGTAAACCGCGTAATGGGTACGCGGTATTGCCCGGTCAATCATTTCAACGCCAATAATTTTCCTGGACAGGCCTTTATTTTTTTGGTTGATGAGGGCAGATTTACCGATAAAATCCACATCCTTTTTTGTTTTAACAGCAAAACCAATCCCTGCTTCAAGAGGCGAGATTGTGGCGCTCAGCTCCTGCCCGTAAAGCGGCAGCCGCGCTTCAAATCTTAGCGTGTCACGCGCACCCAGCCCACAAGGCATCAGCCCCTCTTTTTCACCGGATTGCAGCAATTTATGCCAAAGGTGTTCAGCACTGTCCCACGGGCAATAAATTTCAAAGCCTTGTTCACCTGTGTAGCCCGTTCTTGAAATAAGAACCGGAATGGCATCAAGCAGGACATTTTCTTCAAATTTGAAATGGCTGATCGTGTTTAGTTGAAATTCTGTTATCTTTTGAACCACAGATTCTGCCAAAGGTCCCTGTACCGCTAGCAGTGCAATTTGATCCGATTCATTTTCCAGTGTGCCCTCTCCATTAAGGTGGGATTGTAGCCATTCAAAATCTTTATCAATATTTGCCGCGTTAACGACCAGCATGAAGGATGAATCAGTGAGCCGATAGATCATCAGATCATCTACCGTGCCGCCATCTTCATAACACATGGCTGTGTACAAGGCATCCCCCGGATTTGCTTTTGAAACATCATTTGTAACCATCCGCTGCAAAAAATCCTCGGCATGAGCACCTTCCAGCCGAAATTCACCCATATGGGACACATCAAATATGCCCGCCGCATGCCTAACCGCATGGTGTTCCTTCCCGATCCCGGAAATCTGGACAGGGAGTAAATAGCCACCAAAATCGATCAGTCTGGCATCGATTTTCTTATAAGTTTCGTAAAGCGGTGTTGTTTTCAAACCAGACATTTTCCACAGACCCTCCCAAACTGAAATGATTTGCACTTAATGAGCGATGAAATAAATAAAGAAATTAGGACAGGGGAAAACACAGATGTGTTTTCCCCTGTCCTTAAACCTGAAAGTTTATCGCTTCAGTAAGCGGTATCCCCTTTGGTGGCTGCTCCAGCACTCTCCAGAGGTGCGTCTGTCATGAGTCTTTTTGCCTGAGAGATTCACTATTGTTTGCTCCTTCGGCGTCGCATGATTGCGTTCTCTCCCCATGACATCATCCGCAAAACATTCAATTGTTGTTTATCCCATGCCGATACTGCACATACTAACAAATATTATCCTACCATTTAAAACCACTGAAAAGCAATGGTCTTGTTCACAAAATTTTAACAAACAATGGGTGTCTGATATGGAACCAATGATTTTGTTTGACCGTTCATGGCAGGAAGATTTTATCAAAAAAATTGCCGATGACGGGCCGTGGGGAAAACCCGATATGTTTAATCTGGCCTATCAGGCGGAACGCGCACGCGTCATCCCTTCCTTTCACGGTCTGATCGCACCGGCGATGCTGCCACAGCTCAAGCTTCATACTCACCAGATCGAAACGGCAAGGACAGTGATTGAAGAGATGCATGGCAAAGCTATTCTTGCAGATGAAGTGGGACTGGGAAAAACCATAGAAGCAGGACTGATTATTAAAGAATACATGATTCGCGGACTGGCAAAAAAAATACTCATCCTTGTACCTGCTTCGCTTGTGCTTCAATGGGTGGCTGAACTGAACTCGAAATTTTCCATTCCCGCTGTTGCCCAGCGAAAATCCTACGTGTGGAGTCAATGTGACGTCGTTGTTTCTTCGATCGACACAGCCAAACGCGAACCGCACCGAAGTCTTGTCCTTGAGCAAAATTACGATTTTGTCATTATTGACGAAGCCCACAAATTGAAAAATTATCGAACGAAAAACTACCGATTTGTCCAGCTGCTCAAGAAAAAGTTTTGTCTACTGCTTACAGCGACACCGATACAGAACAAGCTAAACGAAATTTTTTACCTTGTATCCCTGCTTAAGCCCGGCTACCTGGGAAATGAAGAAAATTTTTCAAAAACTTATAAATCCGGAAACCAGTCCGTCAGAAATGAAGGAAAGTTGAAAGAACTAGTCAATCAGCTGATGGTTCGCAACCGCCGTGAAGATACCGGGCTTAACTGGCCGAAAAGGATTGTCTCATCGATCGATATTTCATTTTCCAACGAAGAACAAGCCTTTTACCGTTCACTTGCCAGACTAAAGGAATCTGGTATCATTCAGGGTTTTTCTCTGCTGACTCTCCAGAGAGAAGCATGCAGCAGCCGCGAAGCAGCCTTTGTGACGCTTAGCAAAATTTATCGTAAATCAGTTGAGCCGTCTTTCAACCAACTCTGGACCGGCATATTTGAAAAGTTAAACACGGTTCAAAGGAATTCAAAAGCCGAAAAGACTCTTGACCTAATCAAGAAAATTAATGATAAAGTAATTGTTTTTACAGAATATCGAGCAACGCAGCTTTATCTCCAATGGTTTTTCAAGCAGCATGGCATCACTTCTGTTCCATACAGCGGGGGATTCAGAAGAGGAAAAAAAGACTGGATGCGCTCGCTTTTTCAGAGTCGGGTCCAAGTCCTAATAGCAACAGAAGCAGGTGGTGAAGGGATCAATCTTCAATTCGCCAGCCACCTGATCAATTACGATCTCCCGTGGAACCCAATGCGAATCGAGCAGCGGATCGGGCGTATTCACCGGCTCGGTCAGGAAAACGACGTGCACATCTATAATTTAGCGATTCGTAACACAGTTGAAGGCCATATTCTGAATCTGCTTTACAATAAAATTCACCTGTTTGAACAAGTCATTGGTGAACTCGATGAAATTTTAGCGAAAATTAATTTAAAAGACGTCGATAAGCAGGTCCGGCAGATCTTTGAAGAGTCGGATTCAGAAGGCGAACTTCGAATCAAACTGGATAACTTGAGCTGTGTCATTAATTCTGAGAATAATCATCTTGGGGAAGGTGCTCACAATGCAGCAAGCGGAGATTCTTGACTTTCTGACGCGTTTTTTCAGCACATCCGGATGTACCTTGCTTCCGGCAGAAAACCGTGGTCAGGTGAAAGTCAAATTAAGTGAAGAAATGGATCAGCTTCTAATGAACCGGCCATTTTACTGGCATTACATCAAGCAAACCGGCGGTGTTCCCGAAACGGCCACCCTGCTGCTGAGAACGGATGAAAAGTCGGAAGACGGGGAGCTGATTTATTTCGGTTCCCCCCGCCTGCATCAAATTTTCGAAGCTACAAAAAAACTGGCTCCATTTGTTCGAATGTATCAGGAAACCGGAATCCACTCGTCTACCGCACTGGAACCATGGCTTTGCATTAACATGAAGATCAGCGAACAATGCGATTTAAAAAGGGATCGACTCTTTTCAGCCGGACTCCAGCTCATAAACGGCACATTAATTGAAGGTTTTCATGAAGTGCTTGCAAATCTTTCTTTAAGCCCGAAGGCACCCGACTATTGCTATACACTTAGCCCTCTGATTACCGTTCAAAGTGGCATCAAGCGCATTGAAAAGCTGATTGAAACGGAGCTGCAGAATGAACCGACAGAATGGGCCGATGAAGCAGGAAGAAGATGGAACCGTGACCGGATGCTACTGGACTCTTTCTATGAACAGAAAGAGGAAAAACCGGAGACCTATTACATGGAAAAAGAAGCGCTTAAAGCTCAATATCAGCCGCACATTGCCATTCATTTAATCAATGCAGGGCTTTTCTATCTCCAATCTAAATCTTTTCTTCTCGGCACATCTACAGCCCGTTGATCATCTGAAAGACAGGCAAGAGAACGGATGCAAACAATCCAAGTACGAGCCCACCGATAATCAACAAAAGTACCGGCTGAAAGAAGGACAGCAGCGTGCGGATCTTCTCCTCCATCCTTGCCATGATCACTGCGCTGTACTTGTAAAGTGATTCACCCAATACGCTGTTAAGCTGTCCGTGATAAATCACCGTTGTAAGTTCTGGAAGATAGAAGGAAGAATCAGATACTGCCGTCTCGAAGTCTTCCCCTTCAAGCAGAGTTTGGTGAATACGCATTGCTTCAGATTTCAGAAATGCTGTCGTCCCATTTTCAGATAGCGTCGCGACAGCCTGCCGGATTGAAAGCCCCGAACACAGAAGATTCCCGATGTAGAAAGAAAAATGGTGCGTGAGATAGTAACGGATGTAATGGCCTGCGATCGGCAGACGAATGATCGTCTTTAATCGTTTTTCAATTGAAAATTTGCGAAAACGATAGATGGACGCAAGAAATGCAATGACCATGATCAAAAAAAGGAATAAAAAAAGGGGAACATGATCCGCGACAAAGATTAAAATCTTTGTCGTCAGCGGAAGCTCGATGGAAAGTGAAGCATAAAGTCTGCTAAAGCTTGGAAGAAGAAAACGGCCAACGACAAAAACCATTAGACCAAGCATCCAGATCAATAGTAGCGGGTAGCGCAGCAAACGCGCGAGCTTTTCTTTATATTCTTCCCTTCTGAGCATCATCGTCCCCCCTTCTATCAGCCCCGAAGACAGTTTTCCGCCTGCTTCCGCAAAATAAATTGAGCTGCAGATCTCTCTTGGAAAACCCGAAAGCGATAACGCTTCAAATAGGGACGATCCGTTTTTCAACCGGACGAGCATTCTCTCAAGCTCACTGCGAATTTGCAATCGCTGAGTATAGAGCTGGAGGCGAATGGATAACCCCAATGGATAACCATCGCCGAGACATTCACCCAGGCGAATCAGAAATCCGGCCTGTTCTTTCTTAGTCCACTGTTTTAGGAAAGTCAACCCGCGGTGCACCTCCCTTCAGAATCTCTTTTGCAATCCATCCGGCAGCGACCCCTTCTTCCAAATAATCATCGATAGTTTTATACTGCGGACGCTGCGGCCTTCGTGTTTTTGAAGTAAGCAACTCGTAAAGCGGAAGGCCGGCCAGTATTTCAAAAATCCCGGTTCGCTTCGGGTGATGTCTGTTTTCACATTCGGGCGTGCAAACAT
Organism: Sporolactobacillus pectinivorans; assembly: GCF_002802965.1. Lineage (NCBI taxonomy): Bacteria > Bacillati > Bacillota > Bacilli > Caryophanales > Sporolactobacillaceae > Sporolactobacillus > Sporolactobacillus pectinivorans. The sequence continues at coordinate 2,511,453 of NZ_NXGA01000001.1, forward strand.
TTCCACATTCAGGGCATTGAATGGTTACAAGGCGCTCGGCAATTACAGCGACTAACGTTTCTTTTAAATCAAAGCGGGGAATACCGAGTTCCACCAAACGCCGGATTGTCCCCGCTGCATCAAATGCATGCACCGTCGAAAGCACCAAATGTCCAGTTAAAGACGCTCTGACAGCGATTCTTGCTGTTTCTTCGTCGCGGATTTCACCAATCATCACAATATCCGGATCGTGGCGCAAGATCGCTTTGAATCCATCTGCATACGTAAAATTAGCTTTTTCATTGACTTCCATCTGAACGAACGCATCGTTTCTTTTTTCAATAGGGTCTTCAATTGTGATAATACGGGCGTGGTAGCGTTTCTGCAATGCAGACATTAATGTGTAGAGTGTTGTTGTCTTACCGGATCCGGTCGGACCGGAGACGAGGATTAAGCCGTTTTCATAATTCAAAAGTGATGACAGACCATTTACAGCTTCTTTAAAAACAGACAGGTCATTGATGGAGAGGTTTTTGCTTTGGGGCAGTAATCGAATCACAAGGCTTTCGCGATAGGGTGTCGGTAATGTGGACATCCGGAGAGAGAGGGTATCATGTTTTATCACCGTCATCATGGCACCACTTTGGGGAAGCCGGCGCTCGCCAATGTCCATCCCGGATAAAAATTTAAAATGATTAACCATCCTTTCCGCATCGTCAGAAGCCATGATGGCCATTTCATACAAATACCCGTGAATTCTCAGCTCAATGAGTGTGTCCTGACGGCGCGGAATAAAATGGATGTCAGAAGCATCAGCACTGTAAGCGTGTGCCAGAAGCTCTCTGCTTCTTTTTCCGATTTGATTTGATCGTTCTTCCAATCATTCACCTTCTTTAATTATGATTAATAAACAGGTGTTCGAAAAATCCTGGATGAGCGTGGAGCCAAAAATCCGCGATGTAAGCAAAATCGCCCTGAACGATTCCCGGGGAAGGCTCTTACTACTATTTTTTCAAACATACTTAAATATATTTCGACGCCAAAGTGTAAAATCCTTTTTTTATAGAAAAGATTTCATCAGGCGATGACAAAAAGCAGCCCAAAGCTCTCGCGCTGTGCGCCTCAGGCTGCCGGGCCTCATATTCTCACCATTATTATTGAAAAACATTTTTTTACGTTGCCTGCCTGACTGTACATTCATGGTTTTCAGATATTATTTTCATCAAATCATCAGAATGATAACCGACGATCAGCTTCTCGCCATCGGTTAGGATAGGCCGGCGAAGCAGCCTCGGCTCCGAAGAAAGAAGTTGAAGTGCCTCGCTGAGCGGCAGAGCATCAAGGTCTACATTCAATTGTTTATAAAGTGTGCTTCGTGTAGCCAGAATATCTTCCACACCTGACTTCGACAGTTTAACAAGTTCCATCAGTTCGGAAACATTTGGCTTGTCGCGGAAGAGATGCCGTTCTTCGTATGGAATGTCATGATCTTTTAGCCATCCTTTTGTTTTCCTACACGATGTACAGCTTGGATACGTATAAAAAACTAATTTGCCCATCAACTTCCCTCCTCAGCACTTATTTATTCTTTAAATTCCCGTTTGAAGAGTAAATAAACGCATTATTTCAAAGTTTCTTCATTTTTTTCTTTTTTACGCTAAAATTCGACGCTCATTTTAATTTTGAAAAAAGATGACCTGCAGCAACTGTCAAACTCAAAAAGTTTTCTATTTATTTTTTTTATGATTTTATGGCAAACAGAGTCATACACTTTGACATTGAAGTAACCTATCCGGAGAGAGCGATCGATTTTTATCAAAATGTATTCCATTGATCTTTTTAGAAGTTGGAAAGTTGAAGCTCTGACTAATGGCTAATCAAAACCGCACTCGCGATAAAGCAGGTATTGACGGAAGTTTTGAGCTGTGAACGATAGAGAAACAAAACAACGAATGTAGCGGAAAAATTATTGCCCAGCGCGCGATTCCACATGTCGGGTATCTCGCCTAATATGAGAACCCTCAAGGTTTATGTATTCGGCATTTTTCAAAGCACGCTTAAGATTGCTGCTTCCCGGCCCAGTACGGACAAATGAACACATTGCAGCGGAGGAATTACGATGAAGCTTAAATGGTTTCCGGTTTTTTTTCTATTGTATGCATTAGTTTTATCCGGATGTAGCGCAGCGGGCTTGTCAAATCGGATAAACAGCGGAATGATCATCCAAAAAGCTGTATCTCAAAGTGAGAAAATCAAAAACTCTAATTCGGATCTTACCGTCGACTTTTTTATTAAAACAGGACGCCAGTCAATTAGCAGCAAGGTAACTGCCAAGGGGCAAGTATCGTCCAACCCTTTATTTCTCCATCAGCATTATATGTCCGTCCTTAACGGCAAACAATCCATACAAATAGAGGCCTACCTGAACAAAAACGACATCTATGTGAAGTCCGATTTATTGCCGACAGCTGCCTGGATCAGTATGGGGCTCAATCAGGCCGACAATTCCGGTCTCTCATTAATAAAGGAAAGCTTTCAGCAAATGAATTCCGGAACTCAGATAAAACTATTGCAAAAATTCATTAAAAATATCCAAATTAAAGAATCCGCTAATGATTATTCAATCAATTTCACAGGTGACCAAAATGCTATTAAACAATTCGCTATGGAAATCGTAAGGAGCAATATGGACAATCAGCAGGCGCAAAGCGTGAGCGCTGCGGTCAATAACATGAAAATTACAAAACTGGATTATTCTTACGTTGTCGACAAAAAGACTTTCTATCCGAAATCCTATAATTCAGCGATTAAAATCACAGGTGCTGAAAATGGGCAATCAATCGATATATCTGTGACAGTCAGCGGATCGTTTTCAAAAATTAACCAGCTAAATGATTTATCCTTACCTGCAACAGTCCGCTCTGCCTCACGGATCAACTGATCATCTTTTATTTAATAAGACTCTACAGAAAACACCCGGCGCGGGCGATCACACTTACTGAGATCATCACCGTCCGGGTGTTTTATTTTTTTATCGAGTGCTTATTATAGTGCGCGATTTAGAGTGAGCAATCCTTGTTACTGAGAAATGTATTTTTCCGGGTCAACCGCTCCTGTATGCGGTGGCGGTGTCCACGGACCTATATAGAGTTCAAAATGCAGATGAGAACCGAACGCTTCACCCGTCGCACCCATAGCTCCAATGACTTGGCCCTGCGAGACCTTCTGACCATCCGATACATTGTAACTTGACAGATGTGCATAAACAGTTGTGTAAGTCTGTCCGCTGATAAAATGAGAAATCATCACGCAGTTGCCATAGCTGGAAGACTGGTAAGCTTTAAAAACGATCCCATCGGCGGCAGCGTGAATGGGCGTTCCGGTGCTGTTTGCAATGTCAATGCCGGGATGAAACGAATGATCAAACGTTCTGTAGCCGAACCCCGATGAGATAACACCTGCAGCAGGTTTAATAAAATTGCCTTGAGCGGTTGGGGCAACGGCGGGAACGGGTGCCTGCTGCGGCTGTGCTGTTCCCGCAACAGATGGTGCTCCGTTTGAGCTACCGTTTGTTAAAGCTGAGACTGAGCTACTTGAACTCGCACTTGAATTCGAACCGGAAAGCCCTGCTTTCTTCTTCGCATCTGCGGCTGCAGCTTTCTTGAGTGTCTCTTCCTTTGAAAGACTTGTAATCTGTTGATTAATGACACTTGCCTGCGCCTGCAGGATGCTGGCTTCTTCGTTCTTATTCATGACCGCACTATTAATATCGGACGCTTTTTGCTTCAGCTGTGAAAGGAGTGATTTCTGGTTTTCTTCTTCCCGATTCAGATTCCGATTCAAGGTTGTAAGACTTGCCAGATCCCAGCGTGTCTGATCCAGTTTGTTCTGAACCAGTTTTTGCTTTTCCAGTTGAGCCGTTTTATCTTTTTTCTGATCGTTAATAATTTTATTATCCTGATCTGTTATTGTCTTTACGGCGAGCAACCGGTCGATAAAATTTCCGAAGCTGCTGGATCCCATAAGTACGTCAAGATAGCTGATTGCCCCGCCATTTATGTATATTGACCGTATGCGTTCGCCCAACAGCTTTCCACGCATGTCAATCCTTTTCCCAATCGACTTGATATCGGTTTTAAGCTGCGCTACTCCCTGTTGATTTTGGCTGATGTCCGCTTGTTTTTTCGCTATCTTGCCGTTCATGTTGTCAATTTGCTTCTGAGATTCAATGATCCCGGTCAAAACATCATTTTGCCTTTTATTATTCTGCGACAGTTGTTTTTTTGAAACATTCAGATCGTTTTGATTACTGATCTGTTTCTGCTTGACTGCAGCCAGTTTCTCATTAAGCTGCGATTGAGTTTCCGCAGAAACAAGAGTCGCGTTAAAACCAGTCGCCAGCACGATCGCTAGACATGCGGTCGCTGCGCGGCGGATTACTTTTGCTTTCTTCAATATTATCAATCTCCTTACAAAATCTATCCTAATCTTTCAGCAATTGACAATATCTTTATTATAACAATAGTTTTCAATCATTTGAGACAAATTAGATTACAATTTTATTTCTTCTTCATGAACAAAAAAAGAGGCTGTCCCAAAAGGTAGCCCCAAATATAAAAATCGAGAGGATTTGATGTCCTCTCGATTTTTATATTTCTGTTGGTTTTTCGCAGAAAAAAACCGCCTTTCCTTTTATAATGTAAATGACCAGTCCACATTATTCGGAGGCGATTTTTTTGATTCTCTTTAAAGAGTATAACATGAACCAGCTTATTCTACCAATGGATTTCAGTGACAGTATCCCCAGAAACCATGTTGCCCGGGCGGTGAGTACCTTTGTGGATGGGATTGATCGTCAGGTCTACCTAAAAGCTTACAAGGGCGGCGGCCGTCCCTCCTATAATCCCCGGATGATGACCAAGGTGCTGCTTTACGCTTATACTCAGAAGTGGTATTCCTGCCGACAGATTGCCCGGGCTTTGCGTGAAAATCTGCCGATGATGTGGCTTGCCAGCCAACAGACACCGGATTTTCGCACGATTCAGCGATTTCGTGTGCACCAGATGAAGACCTGTCTTCAGGACGTGTTTGAGGACTTTACGGCGCAGCTGCTTCNATTCAGCGATGTGCACCAGATGAAGACCTGTCTTCAGGACGTGTTTGAGGACTTTACGGCGCAGCTGCTTCAGCTGGGCTATGTGAGCGGTCAAGACTATTTTCTGGATGGAACCAAGATCGAAGCCGATGCCAACCGCTACACGTTTGTTTGGAAAAAGGCGACCCAACACTATCAGGCGGCACTGCTGGAAAAGGTAAAAGTCATTTTCTGTGAAATCAATGCTCAGGTCCGGCTGGATGATCAAGCGATTCAGAACTTCATGAGTGATCCCAAAGGAACCGTCTCCGCGCAGGAAATGGAACAGTGGACGGAAACCGTGGAGGAACAAGCCGGTGAACGGATCAAAACCCCGGCCCGGCGATCCCCCGATCACGTTTTGAAGAAAAGAATCACCTTACTGAAAAAAGACTTCATTCCAAGAGCCTACAAATATGAGGCACAAATACGAACCTGCGGAGAACGCAACAGCTATTCCAAGACGGATACAGACGCCATGAAAAACGGCCAACTGAAACCGGGATACAATGTTCAGATGGGGACGGAAAACCAGATGATCCTGTTCTATACGGTCCACCAAAATCCCACCGATACACGGACGTTGATTCCTCATTTACAACAGTTAGCCCGTTCTCCGGTGGCCCATCCTGAACACGTGATTGCGGATGCCGGCTATGGAAGTGAAGCCCATTACCTCTATCTGATGGAAGGCCATTATCAGGGGCTGATCCCGTATAATCAACTGCGCAAAGAAGAAAAAAGACACTTCAAAAAGGATCTCAGTCACATCCAGAACTGGGACTATCACGAACAGGACGATCTTTTTATCTGTCCCTATCACCGCCGTGTCCTTTTCAAAAAATACATGACCCGAACGGATCATTACGGATACAAACGAGACTTCAAGATCTATGAATGTGAGGATTGTACCGGCTGTCCGTTCAAGAGCCGATGTACCAAAGCCAAAGGGAACCGTCAGGTCCACTACAATCCTGTTTATGAAGAAACCAAGGCAGAGGCCCGCCGAGCGCTCCATTCAGAGGAAGGACGTGCACGGTATCGCCGCCGAAAGCTTGAGGATGAACCTGTTTTTGGCAATCTGAAACAAAACCTGCATTTCCGCCGATTCCATCTCCGGGGACTGAAAAAAGTCCACGTGGAATTCGGTTTATTAGCGTTGGCCCATAACCTGATGAAGAAAGTTAAAATCGATTTTCAGGAATAAAAATAGAGGGAAGGCCTCCCTCTTTTAGGTCAAAAAACAAAGAAAGATGAAAAGTGGAGAGAAACGCTCGAACGTTTCTCTCCACTTTTCATTTCTGGAGGCTTTTAGGACAGCCTCTCCCAATTATTTAAAATTTTTACTATTTCAATAGATTTCTGACGGTTTTAGAAAACTTAGCGTTTTTGTGAACATCTATACTGCACATAGAGTTTCCGCTAAAGAGAAGAATGATCTTCAGTAACCGAGTTTTCTGTCAACTACATTGATTAATGGTTTTCCGTCTCTGAAATTCTCAAGATTCTTCCGGATCAATTCCGCCCTTTTCTTTAGTTTGCCCGGCCCGGCGCCGAGCGAATGAGAAGTAATCAAGACGTTTGGAAAATTCCACAGCTCACTGTCCTCCGGCAGCGGCTCGTGAGATGTAACATCCAGTCCGGCACCGCCCATTCTTCCGCTGCGAAGTGCACGGATCAGTGCCTGTTCATCGACAGTAGCACCGCGCCCGACATTGATAAAAATAGCCCCTTCTTTCATAAACGAGAACTTTGTTTCGTCGAACAGCCCTTCTGTTTCAGCCGTCAGCGGCAGCACATTGACTACAAAATCGCTTTCCCCGAGAACAGTGCTCAGACCGTTCATATCAAATACGTCATCTACACAATCCGGCTTTTTCGTCACGGTACGTTTGACCGCCAAGATGCGGGAACCGAAAGCTTTAAGACGTACAGCAGCTTCCAAACCGATATCTCCAAGCCCGATAATAGCAACCGTTGACCCTTCCAACTGACGTACCTCGGGCTCCACGTGCCAGATATGCTTTTCAGTCTGCCTAACGTAGAGAGGCAACTGGCGAACAAATGCCAAAATCAGCGCTAGGATATGTTCCGCTCCAAGCGCGCCGAATACACCACTTGCGTTGGTCACCGTTACCTGATCTTTCAAAAGATGATGGTGCGCAAAATGATCGGCTCCCGCACTCGGAAGCTGGAGCCAGCTCAGATTCGTCATTGCCTGAATCATCCGATCTGAAGGCCAGCCGATAAAAGCATCAGCGTTCTTAAAAATCTCCGGTTTGCTTTCAAGTCCATCGACGCAGAACTGAAAATCATTTTTAAATTGTTCAGTGAATTGAGTCATCAGCTCAACAGGCAATTTAAATTCATCAGAAAATCCAAATATAATCTTTTTCAACCCGTTTCACCCACCCTTAACTTAAAATAATCATTAACGCAGAGTCGCTTACAGCTATGTAACAAATGCCAGTCGTTCTTCAGAATTCTACGTCAACCATTTTCATCATAGCTATTACTTTTAGTATAAATCACATTTTCTTTTTGAATCCAGAAAAACAGACAGAAGCACTGATCATCATCCTTAATTGTTATGAATAAAGAAAAAGTATCACAGTCGAGTCCTGTGATATCTTAAGATTTTATACTATCTTTTGAAAAAGACATGCCCGGAACGGATTCCGGACATGTCTTTTAATTCTGTCAAGAGACACACAAATACATTATACCTGTTATTGTATTCCCTCAGGAATATGTCTCTGAAACGGATCGTCACTGATACCGGCATCCAGAACGATTTTTGCATACTCTTTGGCGCCAAAAAGTGAGTGGTCTTTATAGTTTCCACAGCTGACCGGCGACACAGCAGGAACAACAGTCGTCGTCAGAACTTTCTCAAGAGAATTCTTTAAGGCGGTTGCTATCTCTGATGGCTTGTGCTCATTCCAAATGATCAGATAAAATCCGGTCCTGCAGCCCATCGGGGAAATATCGATAACTCCCGTCAGCTCATCGCGCATGTAAGTCGCCAAAAGATGCTCCAGTGTATGAAGCGCCCCAGTAGGAACGGCCGACGTATTAGGTTGAAGCAACCTCAGATCAAATTTCTGAACCAAACTTCCCTTCGTGTCATTCTCAGTACCTGCCAGACGGACGTAAGGTGCCTTGACCAGCCTATGATCTAACTGAAAACTTTCAACTTTTGCCACTGTGCTCATCCCCAAGTAAACAGATTGAATTAGTGTAGCCAGAATAACATAAATCAATGAATCTGTAAAACAAGAGCCTCGTTCATAGAAAAACAGCGGGAACCTATTTCTTTTCTGCAGCCTTGCTCCAAAATTAAATGAATCATCAGCTCAGTATATGAAAATCCTTCTTTTCTGACTCCGAGCGAGTACATCAGGTCTTGATAGTGTCTGTTCGAAAGGGAGTGGCGAGGAGAAGGATAGCAGGCTAAAAACAGCGCCTGCATTAGGTCGTCCATCCGGAATCAGGAAAGCGGGAACCAGCCGCTTGGTTTAGTAATGATTTTCCATAGACGATCCGGAACAACCAGTTCATCCTGTTTGTCAGGATTTAGGGTCACATGAATCTGATCAACCTGATTATCGCGCACTTTTTGCGTCCAGTCCGGATCGATAATCGCTTCTCTTCCGAGCGCTACAAGATCAGCCCCGTCGTGAAGACCGGCGACTGCTTCTTCCGGATAGTGAATGCCGCCAACGGCAATCAGCGGGACACGTCCGTGAATATGGGCCGACACAACGTGTACAATCGTGTCGCTTCCTTCTTCTTTTCCTGCCGGAACGGTCTTAATATTATTTTGCGACACATGTAGATAATGCACACCGCGTTCAATCAGCCCATCAACAAGCTGAAGCGTGTCATCGACTGAGTAACCGGCATACCGATGAATTTCCTCAGGTGAAAAGCGGTAACCGACAATAAACGAATCATCGGCATATTTTTTAACGACTGACTGCACTTCTTCAAGCACGGCAAACGGGAAACGCAGCCGTTTTTCCAAGGTTCCGCCCCACTGATCTGAGCGCTGGTTGAAATGTGCGGATACAAACTGCTGGATCAGATAATGATTTGCCCCGTGGATTTCGATTCCATCAAAACCGGCACGGATTGCCTGTCTGGCGGCAAGTCCATATTCATGAATGACCGTCTCGATCTGTTCCTGAGTCATCGCCTGAGGGACAATCTCAGGGTTGGAAAAAGATGGCACTTCGCTGGCGCTGACCGTTTGATTAAACAGGACGAAGTGAGGATCAGCTTCACTTCCGCCATGGTGAATTTGAAGCACTGCTTTGCTCCCGGCAGATTTAATGGCTTCAGCCATTTTTTTCAGCCGTGGCAGTACTGCATCGTCATAAGCAATAAACTGATGATCAAAGGCCACTCCTGTCGGGGAGACAGCAATGCACGCAGACACAAACAGACCGGCAATCGCTGCACGTCGTTTATAGTAAGCCAGTTCCTGATCTGAAACCGTACCGTTCAGATTACCCGACCATGTAGTCATCGGGGCAATCGCCAGCCGGTTTGACAGCCTTACGCCATTGGGCAGAGTAACCGGCTGAAACAATTCATCATATGAAGACATCGAAAACACTCCTTCTTCCCAGCAATGGAATATGAAATTCACTATTCATTATAGACGAATCTGCGCCTTACCATGTAAGATTATGCTTCTGCTATTTCCACGTTCACAAAGAAAGATCAATCTCGACCGGACAATGATCCGACCCTGTGACATCAGCCAATATTTTTGCATCGTCAACTTGCTCTTTGAGCCGGTCCGAGATGACGAAATAATCAATACGCCAGCCAATATTCCTTGCTCTCGCATTTCCCATATACGACCACCATGAATAAGCGCCCCCGCGATCTGGAAAAAGATAACGAAAACTGTCGGTAAATCCAGTATCAAGCAGCTTGGAAAAATCATTTCTTTCCTCGATTGTAAATCCGGCGTTTTTCATGTTGGGCTTAGGATTTTTCAGATCAATAGCCTGATGGGCCACATTCAAATCCCCGCAAAAAACGACCGGTTTATGGGCATCCAGCTCATGAATATAATCCGTAAATGCTTTGCCCCACTGAAGACGATAGTCAAGCCGCTTCAGATCACGCTGAGAATTGGGTGTGTACACAGTTATGAGGTAATAATTTTCATATTCAAGAGTAATCACTCTACCCTCATGGTCATGCTCCTCGATTCCTATCCCATAAGAGACATTCAGGGGCTTATTCCTCGTAAAAATGGCTGTCCCGGAGTATCCCTTCTTTTCCGCGTCATACCAGTATTGCAGGTAATCGGATGTCTGAAAGTCAACCTGATCCCGCTGAAGCTTTGTCTCCTGGATGCAGAGTGCATCGGCTTGAGTCTCTTCCAGCCATTGACCGATATCCATTTTGCGCTGCAATGCCCTAAAACCATTTACATTCCATGAAATAAATTTCAAGTTATTTTCCCCTCACTGACTTTATTATCCATGCTGCTATGATTCTATTACATTATTCCGTTCATTACAAAGGATCCGTCCAGAGACACAATGCCTCAGACGGACCCTTTAAAATTGATTAAGCAATCATCATTATTTTCCACTGAACTCTTCAGAATATCTGTTCAGAAGGTCATATTTGGTATTCCATACTTTTGGCGATAAATCCACATAATAATTATGTGGATTTTCAAAGCGAAGCACTTCCGCCCATTGCCGTTCGACCTGCTGTTTCGCGAAATTTCTGATCGCAATAACGGATGGGCTTTCATAGCAAAGCCGGCCGTCTTTAAATATCTGTTTGCGCAGCAGCTCAGCTTTATAATTTTTCAATGTTTTCTTTTTCCAAGTAAAGACCGGGTCGAAAATGGTCAGTGGTTTGCTTTCATCAAGCGTTTCATTGTTGTCACAAATCAGGTCGGCAATAGCTTTGTCCGCGTCCTTTTCATAGATGCGATAAATTTTCTTAAATCCTGGATTTGTGATTTTTTCCTCGTTCTCACTGATCTTAATTCTCGGTACAACCTTGCCTTCCTTTTCAACTGCGACTAATTTGTAAACACCGCCGAAAACCGGTTCAGATTTTGCCGTGATCAGCCGCTCACCGACACCAAATGAGTTAATCTGCGCGCCTTCTGCCAGCACATCTTTGATAATATGTTCATCCAGTGAGTTGGAAATAACAATAATTGCTTTTGGAAAACCCGCCGCATCAAGAGCCTTCCTGACCCTCTTGGTCAGATAAGTAATATCGCCGGAATCAATCCGGATGCCAAGCGGCTCATGACCGCTTTCACGAAGTTCCTTAAATACTTTAATCGCGTTGGGCAGGCCCGATTTCAATACGTTATACGTATCAATCAGCACGAGGCACTGGTCCGGATAAGCCCGTGCCCAAGCCCGAAAAGCTTCAAGCTCGCTGTCAAAAAGCTGAACCCAGCTGTGCGCCATCGTGCCGGAAACCGGAATGTCAAACATCATGCCGGCAAGCGTATTAGCTGTCGCTGAACAGCCGCCGATCACAGCAGCGCGTGCCCCATAAATAGCACCATCGTAACCCTGAGCGCGCCGTGACCCAAATTCCATAACGGAACGGTTGCCGGCGACGCGGCAGATCCGGCTGGCTTTTGTAGCGATCAGCGTCTGATGGTTAATCGTCACAAGCACCATCGTTTCCAAAAGCTGTGCCTGAATGGCAGGTCCCCTCACAGTGACCAGCGGTTCGTTTGGAAATACGGGATAGCCTTCCGGGATGGCCCAGACATCACAGGAAAATTTAAAATGCGCCAAATAATCCAGAAATTTTTCGGAAAATTGTCCGGTTGACCGAAGATAATTGACATCATCTTCGGTAAACTGAAGATCTTCAAGATATTCAATCAGCTGGTCCACTCCTGCCATGATGCAGTAGCCGCCCCCGTCAGGAACTCTTCGGAAATACATGTCAAAATAAACGATCTGGTCGCCTACTCCCTCTTCCAGATAACTATTCCCCATGGTGAGTTCGTAAAAATCAACCAGCATTGTCAGATCCCGGTCATTCCTCACGTCAAACCTGCATTCCATCTTTTTATTTCCCCCAATTATGGTTGGTTATGTAAGCATATATATTGAGTCGAGTATACTATTGACAGACAATCTTGTAAACCGAAAACGGATTCATGAAAATGTTATTTAAATGGCATCAACCTTTTTTCAAAAAAATGCTGGCTGTAACCTGCCGGATGATCTTCAACGACTCCGTACTCTATATAACCGTGTCTTTTATAAAATTCCGGAGCCTGAAAACTGAAGGTATCCAGTAAAATAAGCCGGCATTGCTTCTCTTTCGCCAATCTTTCAGCCATCCTTAAAAGTTTACTTCCATAACCTTTTCCTCTCATGCTCTGATCCACCCAGAGAAAATCGACGTGCAAGTGGGCCCAAAAAATTGTTCCCGTTATGCCGCCGAATAGTTTACCCGCGTCATCTTTAAGCAGCAAGTTAAGATTTTCAACGGAGGATTTTATTTGATCCGGAAGACAGCTTGCGTTGTATTTGATAAGTTTTGACCGAATGTAATCAGCAGCCCTTTTATCATTCCATTGTTCTGAAATATACATTATTATTCTCCCCCGTAAAGTTTTATTTTTCCCATTCTCAGTCTATATTACCAAAGAATTGTTGTGGTTCGCCGGCAATTTCTCCGGACTTTTCAAACAGCCTCTATTATGAAGATTTGATTTCAGGGCCAATTCTATTAAAAGTCATTTTATGGAAAAGCAGCCTTATTTCCTGTTAACTTCTTATTAGAAAGCGGTATACTGATACTGTGACTGCAAAGTGAAATTTAGGAGGATCCTATTTTGATAAAACTGATTGCCATTGATCTCGACGGTACCCTGCTGAATGACGAAAAAAAAATCAGCTTGAACTCCAGACATGCACTGCTGGAAGCAAAGAAAATGGGCGTCAAAATTGTTATTTGTTCAGGAAGACCGATAGCCGGAATCAGGGAATACCTGGATTTTCTCGGACTGAATGAAGCAGGAAACTATGCGATTACATACAACGGAGGGCTGGTACAGGAAACGGACAGCGGAACTGTTCTTTCCGAAAAAATTCTGACCAGAAATGACATTATTTCACTTTACACGCTCAGCCAGAAGCTCGGGGTACCGATGAATTTTATCGATCGGGAAAATGTTTACTGTCCGATTCCGCCGGAAGGAAGGCCTTCATTATATGGAACGGTCATGCACTCATTGCCTTTTATCGGTGCGTCAATGGAACGTCTGCCCGGTGATCTGAAAGTGAATAAAGTCGTTTTCTGTACAGAACAGCAGCTGCTCGACTCGGCTATCCAGGAAATACCGGAATCCTTCCGTGAGAAATACACGCTAATGAAATCAAGAACGATTCTTTTGGAAATCATGAACAGAGATGTGGATAAGGGTAGGGGACTTCAAGCCTTAGGCAAGTATCTGAATATACGAGCTGAAGAAATAATGACATTAGGAGATCAGGAAAACGATCTGGCTATGATCCGGTACGCTGGAACGGGCGTGGCAATGGGCAATGCTATTCAAAAAGTCAAGGATGCCGCGCAGTTCGTGACCAAAACCAACATTGAAGACGGCGTTGCCTTTGCGGTTGAAAAATTTGTTCTCACTCAATAATCTGCCAAACAACCAGGAACAATACAAATACAGAATCTATTTTTAACAAAAAAAGCGCCTCCCCTGATTGATCTCGTTTCGCTCAGGACTGGAAGGTGCTTTCTGTAATTAATAAGTGAATGAACGTATAGAGTTTTATCCGAAGATCAGTGAGTCCAGGCTATAAGCACCGGCACCAATCAAAGCTATGCCGATGACAACGACAATAATCAGAAGATTGTATTCGAAGCCGTTTTCGGTAATCCAGTAACCATTTTTTCCATGAACCGTTGCTATAGCTACGACCATCGTACCGGTAATGAACAGAGCTGCCAGCGGCGTCAGCAATCCCAGAACAAACAATGCACCGCCGATTAATTCTGATAAACCCGCCATAATAGCCATGAATGCTCCCGGTTTAACCCCGATCGATTCAAAGAAACCAGCGGTCCCCTTAATTCCATGACCGCCAAACCAGCCAAACAGTTTTTGCGTGCCGTGTCCGGCAAAAGTCACTCCTAGAACAATACGGATTATCAGCAATCCTAAATTCATCAATTTAATCACTCCAATATTATTAATTAATATATTCTTAATTCGAGATATCAAGGAAAAATCCAATAGGTAATATTATTGAACAACATCTGCTGCGAACAATCCGAGCTTTTTCAATTGTCCGGTCATCTCATGTTTTTCCGAAGAATTTAAGCCGCCGAGAATCTGATCGACCGCATCCCGATGCTCCGGAAAAATCTTTTCCATCAAATGCGATCCCGCAGCTGTCAGCGCAGCAAAAGTCACACGGCGATCCGTAGGACAAGGTTTTCTGTGCAGCAGTTTTTTCTTTTCCAACTGGTCAATCACATAAGTTGTACTGCTGCTGGCAATCAGAATCTTACCGCCAATCTTTTGAATCGGCTGATCACCTTTATGGTAGAGCAGTTCAAGAACGCCAAACTCGGTCAGATTAAGGCCGTAGCTTTTGATATTTTCTTCAATTTTTTTTCTGATTGACTGTTGCGCTCTTGTCAGAACCACCCATAGTTTCAGGGAGATATCTTTACCTTCAGCAATCTGTTCGTGATTCATTTTGCTCATAAAAATCAATCCTTTATCTCTAATTCGAGATAATTATATTACTTGCTCTCTTCCCTGTCAAGAATATTGATAATGTCTTTCCGGATCAGGAATGGCAAAAAGTTATTTCAGGTCCAGCGGTTCCAGCTGATTTTCAATAAACTCGCGTCTCCCTTCCAGAAAAGGCGGCAATGACAGCGTGCTACCGAGGGCAGATTCGTCCTCATCTGAAGTAAAGCCTGGACCGTCAGTCGCGAATTCAAACAGGATATGGTTAAATTCACGGACGTACAATGACTTAAAGTAAAAACGATCAACAAATCCGGAATTAGGCAGCCCTGTCTGATTGATGACTTTGATCCATTCGTTCAGGGCATCCTGGTCTGCAACGCGAAGAGCAAGATGATGCACACTTCCAAAACCCGGAACTTCATCCATATGTTGCTGGTCTTCCCGGACAATGATCTGCGCGCCATGCCCGCCTTCTCCGACTTCAAAGAGGATATTTTCTTCCTCGCGTGCCACTTCCCTGAAGTGCAGCACATCTTTCAGAAATGAGCGTATCATCCCGAGGCGTGACACTGTGAGCGTTACACTCCCTAGTCCCCGGATTGCGTACTCAATCGGAACAGGTCCATTCTCCCAAGGTATTCCTCCTGCAACTCCTTTGTCCTTTTCGTCTGATATAAGACGTAAGGGGGTGCCGTCAAAGTCTTCAAATTCGAGCATCTTGTGTCCGAACAGAGTTGAAATTTCATGATGGCTTACTTTGAATTCATCAAAACGCCTGTTCCAGTAATCAAGAGACTTGTCGCTTGGCACGCGCAGTGAAACCCGGGAGATGGAATTTGTTCCCTTTTGGGTCGGCCGTGTCCCGGGAAATTCAAAAAAGGTCAGATCGGTGCCGGGACTCCCCTTTTGATCGGCATAAAATAGATGATAGACTGAAACATCGTCCTGATTGACGGTCTTTTTGACCAGTCGCATACCCAGTACTTTCGTATAAAAAGAGAAATTTGTCTTCGCATTGCTCGTTACAATAGAAATGTGGTGAATTCCGAGTAACTGATTCATTATTTCTGCCTCCTTCATTCTGTTTTTCAACACATTTAACTTTCTTTCATCACGCATTTGGTCCGACTGGGCCTGAATGACCTTCACTTTATTCGGTGTCACATCATTGCCTTTTTCATCGATAAGTTTGACATTAAGCAGGTTCTGTCTGAACGTTCCGCGAAAGATATCGAGATACCGCTTCCTCAGCTTTCCCTGAGTCTCACGCTCCTCAGAGTTCAAAGGCCTAATTTTAGCCACCCTGGCGAGTCGGTTGATTTCTTTCAATAAACCTTTCATTTCTTGGTCTCCGCTGACAAAAGATTGATACCACTTTCGTGATGCATCCACTTCTACCTCCGTCAGCTGATGACCGGCAGATGACCATTTCTCTTGAACTTCAGCATGTGCATTATTCAAATTCAAGATCATCTGCTTTACTGATGCCTGAGAAATCAGCGGATCATCAAAGCCTGCGGCAACAAAAACAGAGAGCCCTTCCAAATCGTCATAGATATCTGCAGAACGATAGTCGGTACCGTGGAACAGAATAGCCCCATTAAAAACAGGTTTCTCGTGATGCAAAAGGCTGACAATCATATTCGCCCCATTTGAATATCCGACACCGATCACTTTCCGATGAGTAAATCCATGTTTCAAACCAAATTTAGCAAGAAAACGATGAATATGTTCTGTTTCACTTTTTAAATCATCAAGATCGATTCCTCCTTCAGAAAAACGGTTGAAAAACCGATTCATCCCATTTTCCTTACGATTACCGCGAAGACTGAGCACCGCAGCGTCCGGTGCAATGGATTCAGCAAGAGAAAGTAATGAATACTCATCTCCTCCAGTGCTGTGAAACAGAACAAGAACCGGAGCAAGGACTGTCTCACTTTCGTTAAAAACATATCGAAAGCTCATTGATTCACCACCGCCATTTGTTTTTAATTAGAATATCTCTGTTTCGAGATAATAATATTCTTTTTTTCTACATTTGTCAATTCCGTGAACACACCTCTCTAAATATAAAATTACCCCGAAAAAGATCAACCTTTTTCGGGGATAGTCAGCCATTAATGTCTTATTCTTTTACATAATCATGTCGTATAGCTTCAGTAACTGCTCAATCTGAAAGCAGCCGTTCCTTTGCAGCTGCTGATTTCTTCTCAAGGCCGTAACTCCACATACTGAGAAAAGCAGCCGCCAGAACCATGAGTGCACCAATCCACGTTGTGTCAATCAAACCGATATTGGCGACAACTTGTCCGCCAATCAGTGAACCGAGGGCAACTCCGCCATTGAACGCAGCGATGTTGACCGCCGAAGCAACGTCGACGCCTTCCGGTACCAGCCTCTCTGCAAGAACGACGGCATATAACTGGAGACCTGGAACGTTCATGAAGGCAAACAATCCCATAAGGATCACGGTCAGGACGCCCAGCGTTTTATAAGGTGCAGTGAAATACAAGATAAAAATAGCTGCCGCCTGAAACAGGAACATATAAATCAGAGCCTTCATGGGCTGATTATTGGACACTTTGCCGCCAAATGTGTTTCCTATCGCAATGGCAATGCCGTAAGCAAACAATATCAAAGCAACCAAATTGGGTGAATAGCCGGTAATCTTTTCAAGCAAAGGCGATAAATAGGTAAAGACGACGAACGTCCCACCGTATCCAAGTGCCGTGATAATAAAGACCAGCAATAGCGGACCTGTTTTGATCAGTTTGAACTGGTCTCTGAACTTCATGCTCGCCGCTTGCCTAAGATTTGAAGGAATAAGCAGACTGTTTGCGATCAGAGCGAGCAGGCCAATGGCAACAATAATCATAAATGCGGCACGCCAGCCGAATGTCTGGCCAATAAATGTTCCGAGTGGCACCCCGGTCACGGTAGCCAGCGTAACACCTGTAAACATAATCGCAATCGCGCTCGCTCTTTTATTCGGCGCAACGATATCCGCCGCAATTGTAGACCCGATCGACATAAATACCCCATGGGAAAACGATGAAATCACCCGCGCTACAAGCAGCATGCTGATGCTTGTAGCTGCTGCAGCTACTGAATTGCCAATGATGAAAACAACCATAATCAAGATCAGCAATGTTTTTTTAGGTATTTTGACCGTCAACGAGGTCAAAACAGGCGCGCCGACAGTAACGCCCAGCGCATATAACGTAACAGTCAGACCGGCCAAAGAATAAGAGACATGGTATTCGTTCATGATCAGCGGCAGAAGACCAACGCTGATAAATTCGGTCGTGCCAATTGCAAAAGCACTGATTGCCAATGAAATAAGTGGCAGTAAACTTCTATTTGATGCCAAATCTTTAACTCCTTTCAAAATATATGTTCAAATTTGTCCGCATATGTTATTATGAATGGTGCATATCTCATCAACAAGTACGCACTTTATTGTAATGTAGATACTTTTTAGTATCTATAAGGAGGTAAAATGTCTTGGAAAAAAAATATAATATCTCCGTTGAAGCCACCCTGGAAGTGATCGGTGGTAAGTGGAAGCCTGTCATTTTATGCCACTTGATTAATGGGAAAAAAAGGACCGGCGAACTGAAGAGGCTGATTCCGAACATCACACAGAAAATGCTGACACAACAGCTGCGTGAACTGGAACATGACGGCATTATTAACCGAAGAGTATATAACCAGGTTCCTCCAAAAGTGGAATATGAATTAAGTGAATACGGCGAGACATTGAAAGATGTTCTGCACAGATTGTGCCTCTGGGGAGAAAACCATATCAGAAGAACCTACGGGGAAACAGAAGGGCATTTGGAAGAAAGTGTACTGAATCAGTAATCAAGATTACTGGTTACAACGAAAAAGCCTGGCTCAATCTACTGATCGGGCCAGGCTTTTTCGTTGTATTACTTATCGGCATCTGCATGGAAATTAAATTCAAGTACATCCGCAAGGCCTATTTCTTTAAGATAGGATACTACGGCCTGATGTTCTTTGGAAGGAACATAATTTTCGAAAGCTGCCATATTGGTAAATTGCGCAGCAAGCCCCACTTCATATCCCTTTGCCATCTTTGAAAAATCGACATTCGTGTGCAGATCGAGAATTCCCGGCAATTCTTCTTTCAGATGGCGCAGCCTCTTCATTGCTTCTTCTTTCTGTTCCTTTGTCGTTCCACTGCTGAACTTAAATAAAACAAGATGTTGTATCATCATGCATTCCTCCTCACAGTCCTCAATCCTATACCAGAGTTTCGATGATGCCAAGTAAACTGGCTCCGGCGCCGCAGGACCGAGCTTGTTGGCCTATTGAACAAACCCGCCGTTCACACGGATAGTCTGTCCGGTGATCCACTGTGATTCCTCACTGACCAGCAGGGCAACAACATTGGCAATATCCTCCGGTTCACCGATCCGGGTATTCATCTGCGCCAACCTGTCAATCTGCTCCCCTGTCTTCTCAGTGCTGAATAGTTCTGTATTGACCGGTCCGGGTGCAACGGTATTAATTGTGATTTTCTTCGAGTCGAATTCTTTGGCAAGCTGCCTCGTAAACTGCTCAACCGCGCCTTTCGATCCGGCATAAACACTGTATGTCGGGAACATCTGTCCGTTGACAGACGTCGCGAAGATCCGCCCACCATCTTCCAGACAGTCCATCGCTTTCTGGATGCTGAAATAGGTGCCCTTGACATTAACCGCGAACAATCAATCAAATTCCTCAAAATTTATTTGTAGCTTAGGAAGTGTAAAAAACCATGATGAGGATAACCCCATCATGGATAAAGTCAGTCAATCTGAACCGGTGGCTTCCGCACTAAGTTCATAATACCGGCAATCAGATAAAGAACCCCCGGGAAGAACGCCGGAAGACTAAGCACACCAGCAACGATCAGCAGGCAACCAGAAAGAATTGGCAAACTGCGCCGGAAAAGGAAAATCAGTGCAACGACTGCCAAAATGATGCTGATCACCGATAAGACAACCAATAAGACACCAAATAAATGAAACACTTGAATCACCTGGTTGATATCTTGGGATGTAATATTCTGATTAGTTCCCGATGCCATGAGCTGTACTCTGAGAGTCCTCGAATCTACATTAAGGATGCGGAAGCCTCCGAGCATGACCAGAAGATTCAAAGCGCCGGCAATGATCGATAATGTAATTTCCCCAGTTCTTTTCAACAAAAAACCTCCCAGCAAATAAGATAACTTCAAAAGTTCAATCTTCCTCCCGCTGAACTGCGTGGAGAATCATTTCTTTCACTTTTTTTTACAGATGCATCATCTTTTAAAATTATTTTACAAAACCACGGCTGCCATCTGATCGAAATAGATAAAGAGATGCTCCTCGTGCCAAAATGTTAATCTACTATTAACTATACATGATTCGCGCACTTTGTACACTAAACATTAAGCAATTCTTTTATACATGGAAACATGCCACAAGATCAGATCTAACGACTTAAAGAAGCAGCCACAGCCACCAATCGTTGGTGACAGAACAGCACTGTTAAAGCAGAGTCCAGGCTCAATAAAAAGAATCAGGCATTCTGATTGCACACAAAAAGATTTAGCAGGGGCGTCGTAGTGCCATTCCCTGCTAAATCTTTTCAGATCATTGATTACAACTGTCTTATCAAGAAGAGAGCTTCAACGTTATCAGGATCCGCAGCTGATACTGGGAAAATTCTTTCGGCGTGCCGTACCTCTATTCTTATATTCTTAGCGAATGAAAACTTTTCCCTTTTCATTCACCGGAATTTTCACATAAAGTACGCTGCTGCTGCTGTCATAGTAGAAGCCGTTTTCCTGCTTATTCAAATCATCCAGACTTGCGGCTTTCTGGTAGACAGTGGAATTGTTCTGTACCTTATTAGGTTCCTGAACATTATGAAGTTTCAATGTGTACGACTGCAGAGCTGAGTCGTATTTCTGAATTTTCTTGTTCTGATCAAACTCAATTTGATTTCCTCTCTTGGCAACGTGGAAATCGGTCACATTATATTGGCCCTTATTGTGATTGAGTGTAGCTCCATCATCCTCGTAGAAGCTGTAGGATGCGTCATGACTTAGATAGGTTTCAAGATTAAGATTCGTTAGTTTGTTTTGCCCGGTATACTGCTGGACTTCGCGTGTTGGAATGATTGAATCCTTCTTTACAAAGATTGGCATGTTATCCAGTGGTGCGTCGACTGTGATCGTCTGCCCTCCTGTATATTCTTTCTGGTTCCAGTAGTCAATCCAATCGGTACCCTTAGGCAGATAGACACTGCGCGATGTAGCGCCTTGCGTCACGACAGGAGCAATCATTAAAGAGTCGCCGAACATATACTGATCACTAATGTTATAGGTGCCCGGATCCTTTTGGAACTGATAGACGAGCGGCTGCTCGACAGGCGCTCCGTTCGTCGATGCTTCATGAAATGCGTCGTACAGGTACGGAAGCAGCTGGTAACGCATGTCGATATACTTTTTGCTTATGCTTTCAACATCTGAACCAAATGACCAGGGCTCCTGATGATAATTCCGGTCAGTCCACTGATCGTAGTGGATACGGGAAAATGGCAGGAATGCGCCCATCTCAATCCAACGGGCGAATAGTTCGGGCGTCGCTTCACCGCCGAATCCGCCGATATCATTGCCGACAAAGGCCTGACCGGAAAGGCCAATGTTCATATTCATCGGAAGTGCCATCTGAAGGTGCTCCCAGTCGCTCAGGCTATCACCCGTCCAGATAGCTGCATAGCGCTGAGTCCCGGCAAACATATCACGTGAAAGCACAAACGGACGTTTGTTGGAATTGTTGGAGTTAGCGGTTGTCCATGCGTTATAGCTCGCCTCATCCTCCAGTCCTCCGTACATATTATGGAACTCAGTCGCAAGCACTTTATTTCCCTGATCGTCAACGCCATAGGAGTCATCAGGAAGCGTGTGATTCAGACCCTGATTATCGTTGAATACAGCCGGTTCATTCATGTCATTCCAAATACCGTCAACGCCTTGATTCAGAAGCGTCGAAGCGATATTCGATGACCACCAGTTGCGCACATTTGTGCTGAGGAAATTCGGAAATGCAGAATCACCAGCCCAGACAGGCCCGATATAGGGCGTTCCGTCCGCGTTCTTTACCCAGTAATCATTTGCGGTCCCTTCATTGTATACTGAATAACTGGTGTCCTGTTTCACGCCCGGATCATTAATAACAACAGCATGCATGCCGGGGATACTTTTGACTTTATCGAAAGCCTGCTTGTATGCGTCATTAAAGGTAAACATTCTGTAACCGTTCATGTAATCAATGTCGAAGTTCATCGTATCCAGAGGAATCCCCTTATCCCGATAGGTCTGTGTCACATTGACTAACTGTTCCGGAGTATACGCCCATGCACTTTGCTGAAGTCCAAGTGCCCATTCAGGAGGCAAGTTGATCTTCCCGGTCAGCTGAGTATACTGATCCAGCACATGGGAGATAGACGGGCCGTTCATGAAATAATACGTCAGCGGGCCGCCATTCGCGTAAATATAATAATAATCGTTAGACTCACTCGCCATGTTGTAGTATGAATGGTAGGAATTGTCAAAAAGGATCCCGTATGCATTGCCATTTTTCAGTCCGATAAAGAAAGGAATCGTTGTGTACACATATTTCGTGCCATTATTATAACCATACGAATCCGAGTTCCACATGCCCATGCTCTTGCCGCGCTTGTTCAATGTACTGCCTGTTTGTTCACCAAAGCCGTAAAAATTTTCGCTGCTGTCCGTTTTCTTGAAGAAATAGGGTTTACCATTCTCATAACCGGACGTTGAACCATTTTTTGAATAATCTTCATTAATAACCTTCCCGTGTTTATCCAGAATTTTGACGCCAAAAGGCTTTTCATTGACATCTACTGTAATTTCACTCGTTTTCAGTGCATAGACATTATTCTTTTCCTGAGTAGAAAATTCAGGTGTTTTCCAGTCTTTTTTTGCAATCGCCGGTGAGTCCTTTTCTGCCGTTCCTTTTGGAAGTACCGAAACCTTAATCATGCCTGTCGACAGCAAATGAATGTAGCCGTCATACTTCCCAAGATCAAATTTCACACCGTCGCTGATTCTCTGCGCTTGATCTACATAAAGTGTTTGCAGGTTATTTTCGTTTAGCGAGGTTTCCGGCGGGTCCGCTGCGAGCGCTGTTGAGAACGCAGCTGAAAAAGTCACAATTAAAGCAACGAGAAGAGACACAATAACTTTAATGTTTGGCTTTAATGCAGTCACCTGAATCACCCTTTTTTGATATATTTTGGCAATAAAAAGCATAGAGATGGCAGGTCTCATGCAGATATATAAACGTTCTTTTATATTCAGTGAAAGCCTGCCTACAATTCCGTGCGCTTTACTAAAAGAAAATATAAAGCAGTTCTGCAAGTTCGATTTCTTAGATTTACTGCCCGATCATTAACCGTCCTTAATTTAGAATACTGTTTGGTACCATCAATCTCTCATTCTTAAGCAAAAAGCTCATCGCAAAAAATTGAATTGATCATTATAATAAAAACTTCGGCTAGCCCATTTTGCCTTCAAAATAGTTTTTCTTAATTTTATATCTGAATATTCAGATATAATGGTGTAAAAATATTTATGGAGATAAGGGCAAAAATTAATAGATACTTTTTATTACTTTTTTTACATATTTTTACACATAAAAAGAAAAAAATATAATTGAGAGTTGTATAATACTGCTAATAAGAGCTTTCTTATACTTCTCTCAATTCTGACCAGCGGATCCATGTCCCTTATGTAAATCAAAACATCTTCTGCAGGATCCAACCGACAGGCTGCAATCACAGCCAAAATAATATATGCTATTCTAATGGGGAGCATTAGCATTAGCGTTAGTAACAACAGCATTAAAAACCCAATCGGCCGATAAGAAGAACCCAAACATAGCTGGGATTGAACATTGGTTTCACCTCCTTTGATATATCTATATTAGCATGATTCGACATGGTAATTTTATAATGTATAATATATTCACATAGAAAGGAGAATGATCACGTGGCATACCAATTAGGTGAAGTTGTAAAGAAAATCAGGCAATCCAAAAGATACACACAAAAATATGTTTCTGGTAATCAGATGTCGCGCACAACCTTTTCAAAAATTGAGGCTGGCGAAATGCAACCAACTGTAGGCAAGTTCATGCATATTCTTGAGAGACTAGATATTACCTATGAAGAATTTAAGTATATAGAAAATATGTATACGCTGAATGGAAAAGACGAGATTATGTTCGATTTTTTTCAGATTTCCACTAATGTCGAAGTCAAGGATATGGAGATGCTTATCGATAAATGTTCTGACTTTCTGGATAATTATTCAGACAGCATTGTTGATGATATTCGTTCTGTCTGCAAAGCCCTCGTACTTGTACATTTACAAAATAGCTTTGAAGAAGCATACCCTTTCGCTGAAAAGGTATGGAAACGCCTTTCCCAGCTTGATAATTGGTACTCAACAGAGTTAAAGTTGATTAATAACATTTTCTTCTTTTTCCCGCTTGAGACAGGTATATCAATAGTAGAGAGAGCACTTAGAGAGATTGACCGATTTTCATACTTTAATCAGAATAAAGAACTTAAAGCTGCTTATCTAATCAATATGACACTTCTGCTTATTAATAATGAGCAGTTTGCCGAGGCTAATAACTGTGCTGAAAAAGCCATTCAGGAATGCATTGTGACAAAAAGATACGAGGTCATCTCATTGGCTTTTGCAAGAAAGGGTATTGCGTTAATCAATCTTGGCAAAGAGGAACAAGGAATTTCGGCCATTAGGAAGGCTATTCAAATCAGTTCCGCCCTTGGTCAAACAGGGCTAATTGAATCATTTAAAGGGGAAATTCGAGAAAAAACAAAGATCAGCATTTAAAAAAATGCCATCATGATTCAATAAAATTAAACTACCGCCTGTTGCAGCAGGCGGTAGTTTAATTTCTGTCTCTCACGCGAGAAAATGCATTATGTTAATCATCCTCGAAAAAGGGAACAGAGTCTTTCTTCTTTCAGAAAAACAGCTGCAATAAATACAACATTAATTCAAAATCAAAAGATCGAACTAATTCGAAAGAAGTTAAAATAACAGACGCAAGCACCTAATTTTTTATTTTTAATTGACTTAGAAAGCGGTAAAAATGGTACATATGCCTCATTAACAGCAAGAGTAAAATCGTTCTTTTTCAAATATTGTTAACTTCCTGAATCAGCTCGGTGTCCCATTTCCAGTCGCTGATTGCCGCGGCATCAGTCACATGCTGCACCTTGCTGGCACCAAGAATGGCTGTTGTCACCGCCGGTTGATTCAGGATCCAGGAAAGTGCAAACTGTGGCATTTTCTTTTCATAACGTTTGGCGATTTCTTGATATTTCGCCACTCTTTTAAAATTATCGTCATTTATATATTGAAAAATCAGCTTTTCTCCGTTCGCTGCCCTGCTTCCCGCCGGATAATCTGCTCCGGATGCATATTTGCCGGTAAGCATCCCTCTGGCAAGCGGACTGTAGACGAGCAGCCCGACATTTTCAGACAGGCAATACGGAATCAGTTCCTGCTCGGCTTCCCTTGACAGAAGATTATATTGGGACTGTGAAGAAACAAATGAAACCAGTCGATCCAGTTTGCTGATTTTTCTTGATTTTTCAATCTGCCAGGCGGCAAAATTAGAACAGCCAATATATCTGACCTTTCCCTGTTCTACAAGGGTCGTGAGTGCTTCAAGCGTTTCTTCAAGAGGCGTGTTCTCATCAAACCGGTGTACTTGATATAAATCGATATAATCGGTTTTCAGCCTGCTTAATGAGTCTTCAGCCTGCTTAAGAATGTGTTTTTTTGACAAACCTTGCTCGTTGACACCTCTTCCCATCGGAAGCCCCACTTTTGTAGCCAGAACAATCTTGTCCCTTCTGCCTTGCAACGCTCTCCCGATAATCTCTTCCGAAGCGCCTGTGCCGTATCTGAATGCTTCGTCCTGGCCTTTGCCATAAAAGTTGGCTGTGTCAATAACGTTAATTCCGGAGTCAAGCGCGGCGTCAATGATCCGATCTGATTCTTTTTCATCGATCCAGCGCCCGAAAGCCATAGTGCCCAGAGATAAATTAGAAACTTTCAATCCTGTGTTGCCCAAGAAATTATAGATCATAAAGTATCCCTCCTAAGAAAAATCCTACATCCTGACTCTTTCATTATCAGCATTTTAAAAAATGCTGTCCAGAAATGGAGCCTAAAAAAACTCTCGGCTGATGATGCAGAGAGTTTTTTTACAAATTTTTCAATTATCTCAAACATAAAGCTTTACTGTTGTGGAATAGTGAGCATATCGTTCGGGTAAATCATCGTGGAAGACAGATGGTTTGCTTTTATTAACTGGCTGACAGAGATGCCATTTGCGCGGGCAATAGCCCAAAGTGTGTCACCTTTTTTAATCGAATAACTCTGTGTCTGCTGCAGATTCAACTTTTGCCCTGGGAAAATCATACTGGTCGAGAGCTGATTCAGTTTTTCAATCTGCGAAACAGTAATGCCGTTGTCCCTTGATATCGCCCACAGTGTATCGCCTGTCTGAACGATGTAAGTTCCGCGTTTTGCCTTAGCAGACGGTGCTGAAGGGGCGTTTGTCTCAGCGGATACAGATGCTGTCTTCGCTGGCTGTACCGATGGTTTTGCAGCAGATTGCGATGTTTGATTGGTTGTCGTTGGTGCGGTCGTTGGTTGAGAAGTTGTGCTCTCTGAGCTTTGAGCCTGATTTGACTGAGCCGCAGGAGCACTGGCCTTCATCGACACCGGACTTGCAACCACTTGATTTGCCTGCGGAACCGAGTCACTGGTCAAGCGCCGCGCCGTCACATACCTCGGTGACCAATAACTTGATTCCCCTCCTCCTCCAAATATCTGCGTCTCTATAACTCCAGTGTTCTCGTTTTCCGAACTGATCATTCGATTGTTGCCGACATAAATACCGACATGGGTAATCCCGGTTCCATAGGTGTGAAAAAAGACCAGATCCCCCGGCTGAAGATCCTGTCTGCTGACATAAGTCCCATAACCAGCCTGTGCTGCCGCACTATGCGGCAGCGCGATACCTAATTGTGCAAATACTTTCATTGTAAAACCTGAGCAATCATTGGCTCCCCAAGTATACGCTTCGCCAATACCCTGCTTTGCAATGTCTGCAGGGTTCGGCAGCGAATCCGCCTTTGCCTGATGCAGACTCCCTGTTCCTGCAATAACCAGCCCGCCAGCCAGCGCCATGGACAAAATACTTTTTTTCATTTTTAAAGTCCTCCCCATTCGCACTCAGTAACTCTCTGAAACGCAAACCCTGATTCTTATGTAAAATGTATCTGGTAACGCTTCAACACCTCTTATGTTAGACCTGAATCTTATCAAAGCGATTACGCGAAAATGACAGAGATGCTACGTCTTCATTACAGCTCGATAATAATTCATCAAAAGAAAGTAAGCTAATTGAGTTTTTCCCTTAATTAACAGGTAATGACATTTTCCGTGTGCTTTCTCGCTCTTAGATTTCACGCTAATCCTGCATCGCCTGCGAAAATTAAAAAACCATGGAAATATGTCAGTGTCCGAGAACCATTGAATTTTAAAGCAGGAGAAAAAACGAACCCGGCAAAATCAAAAAAGTTTACCGGGTTCGTTTTCATTTCATCCTCTTATAGCACCGTTTACACGGAATGCACGAAAGAATCTTTTATTTAAAAAGCGTTTTTTGAAAGCCTTCCAGATGTAATTCACCCCATTCCTCTCTTAAGATCCCATACCCGATTGAATCAAAATATTCACCATTTACAATTCTTGCTTTTCTAAAACACGCTTCCTTTACATAGCCCAATTTCTCAGCTAACCGCATCATGCCAAAGTTGCCCGACCATGTTCTTAAATCTACTCTAACAATCTCAGGCATTGCTTTAAAAAGATAGTCAGTCCACAGGCCAAATGCCTCAAAACCTCTGCCATTCCCCCAATATTCCGGGTTGAAAATGGCGATGCCGGCCGATAACCAGTTCGTCTCCTCACTCTCCCAATACCAGCTTACGCGACCAAGAAGTTTATCTGTTTCTCTGTCAGCAATGGCTAAATCTTTTCTTGGTGCTTCTAATTGATGCGTCTTTATTTTCAGGCAAAGTTTTTTAACGAGCTGAACAACTTCATCCTTGGACATTCTAGGGTAATATGGGCCATCAAATTTTTGCCAGAATTGACCGGGCTGTCTCCAATAAATATAATCGTCGGCATCCTCCAGTTTCCAATCGCGAATGATAACCTTTTTCCCCTCAAGTTTTAACATAAATCTACCGCCTTCACTATGTACATTTAAATGCTTTCAAATTACCACGTCATTCCCGGAAAACTCTTTGCTTGATCACTCACGAATTGAAACCGGTTTTCTTATGAATCATGTTGTTTTTATATAATTTCACTCCATTCAGCCTGATTCTACTTTACCATTTTCTCCCTAAAAGCTGAATATTTTTTATATGGTTTTGTGCACAGATTATCAATAATCTTTTTTTCTTTGGCTGATGGACCGTCCGGTTGATCTAATAAAAATACACGCATTCTGTTTCTACCTGACATTTCAATGCTGGTGACTTGGCGATGTTGTGCCCCTATAACTGAACGCTTTGCAATATTTCAGGGAGCAAACGCAGAAGGTGTATAGTCTCAAAGTACTTGAGCCTTTTAAAGCCATTGAACATTGTGTTATTCATTCCAGGACAAGCAGAAATTCTGACCAAATGCTCTCCAAACCGCTTGAATGCCATTTTCTAAATTTTCTCGAACCGCAGATCGTCCTCCCTATCATTCCAAAAACTTTTTATAAATCATAGAAGCATCGAGAACATTGAATTGCAAGGTCTGATGATTGCCTCGCGCGCCCATCGTTACTAAAATGTATTCCCGATGGTCTTTTCTGGCAAGAGTAGCCAGGCATAGACCGGCTTCTTCCGTATATCCGGTTTTCCCGCCCGTAACGCTGATCCCGTCAAATTCGGGGTGAGTCATTTCTTGAAATAAAGTGCTGTACAGAGTCATACCATCAGGATGCAAATTGGTCGGTGGGATGATGTGCCGATGAGCTGTAAACAACTCGCGAAATGTATGATTTTTCAAGGCATATTTTAATAAAATAGCGATATCCCTTGCGGTCGTGTAATGATCGGCATCCTGCAACCCACTGTCATTAGCAAAATGGGTATTTCTCATGCCCAGCCCTGCTGCTTTTTGGTTCATCAGTTTTACAAAGGCTGCCTCCGATCCAGACACTGCTATCGCTAATCCTTGTGCAGCGTCCGCACCCGATGGGAGCATGGCCCCATAAAGTAAATCGGCAATCTTTAAGCGTTCATTTGGAAAAAATCCTGCTGTTGAAGCATCCATCTCCCGCAAATCTCGAAATACTCGATTTGATAAAGTCACACTAGCCTGAAGATCAGGAAGATGTTCAATGGCTACAATGACCGTCATGATTTTTGTTAAAGAAGCCGGATAAGCTTTTTCATCACCCGCTTTTTGATAGAGCACTCTGCCATTTGACAGATCCATCAGGACAGCGTTTGAACTGTATATGCCTGGCGACTGACTGGTGGAGGTACTTATGCCATTCGTTTGGTTTACCCCTTCTTTTTGAAATGTTGTGGATTTTCCAGCTTGAAATAGCTCCCATACGCAAAACGCAAAAACGACAGAAAGACAAAGTAACCCCATGAGCAATCTGCCCGATCTTTTCTTCGCCATAAAAAAACAGCTCCTTTCATAGTTTCATTGAACCATTTGTTGAGGAGTTGTTTATTAAGATCATCTTATTAAAACCTTAAGATTATTGGGGAAAAGACACAACAAACTCAGTAAAATGCTCATTGCTTGAAGCTGCAATCGTTCCCTGATGTTGTTCTACAATCTTTTTAGCAATGGCAAGCCCCAGTCCTGTACCTCCTGTATGGCTGGACCGTGCGGCATCAAGGCGATAAAATTTTTCAAAAATATGGTCGAGCTGCTGCCCTGATATCTTATCTCCTCTGTTTTTAAACGAAATATCTGTCCGCCCATCCCTTTTTTCAGCAGAAATCTCAATGGTACTATCCTCGTACCCATACGTTACCGCATTCTTAAGTAAATTATTGAAAACCCTAGCTAATTTGTTAGCGTCTCCTGTGATGACTAAATCATCTGACTGAACAACGGCTTTCATATTTTTGGGTTCAAAAATGGGATAAAACTCATCTGCCAATTGGTTAAGCATCAGAGAAATATTGATTTTATTCTGTTCCAACTCAATATTTTGAAGATTAAACCGTGTTATTTCAAAAAATTCATTAATCAAATCTTCCAATCGCAGCGCCTTATTAAGCGCTATGGCTGTGTATTTTTTCCTCTGTGCATCCGGCAGATCATCAGCCTCCTGAAGCAGGCTGAGATACCCGATCACGGATGTAAGTGGTGTTTTAAGATCATGAGCTAAATAAACGACCAAATCATTTTTCCTCTGTTCGCTTTCGGCAGCACTTTTTTTCCTTTCTATCAATATAGACTTCACCTTGTTCAGCTTGACCTGCATGGAAGAAAGCTCAGGTTTTAAAATAATCGGCTGCTCCGAATCAATCAGTAATTGATCCACACCTTTGCTGACTTGATCAAAATAGTGGACGACCTTCGTTAAAACTGCGGAGAGCGAGAACAGGAGCAGGATAAAATAGGCAACGATAAGTATTTCCACTTTATGAAAGACAAAAATCTGCTGGTAATAATAAATGGCGCTATATTCATTCATTGAGAAAAAGGTTTGAAAAAATGCTAAAACTGCATCCGCAAATGGTTTTTGAAAAATACCATCCACAAGAACCGTGCAAAGAAAAATTCCTGCCATTCCAGTCAACAAAATAGTAGCTAAAATTTGGACTAATATCCTTATTTTTAATTGTCTATAGTCACTTTTCAATTTTATAGCCCACCCCCCACACCGTTTGAATCAATCTTGGATTTCCAGCCGGTTCATTCATTTTTTCCCGCAAGTGCCGTATATGAACCATGACGGTATTGTTGCCATTTCCAAAATATTTTTCGCCCCACACTTCGTGGAAAATGCGTTCAGAACTGATCACCTGTCCTTTGTTTTCACACAATATCAGCAAAATAGAAAATTCAGTTGGGGTCAGGTGTAGTGGTTTTTCATTGAACAAACATTCATGCGTCCTCCTATTGAGGACAAGCCCGGAAAAATCAATAACATCCTGTCCCAGCTGAACATTATCATTGTATTTTATAAACCGGCGCAGCTGCGCTTTTACTCTTGCCAGCATCTCTAATGGACTGAACGGTTTGGTTATATAATCGTCGGCACCTAAGGTCAGACCGGTTATTTTATCCATTTCCTCAACCTTTGCAGTCAGCATGATCACCGGGAAGTTATATTTTTCGCGGATTTTTTGACAAACAGCCAACCCGTTGATTTCAGGGAGCATGATATCGAGAATAGCTAAATCAAGTCGGACTTTTTCAATACAATCCAGGGCTTCCTCTGCCCGATAAAATTTATAAACCTTATAATTTTCATTTTTTAAATACAATTCTACCAAGTCGGCAATTTCTCGCTCATCATCCACAACCAAAATATTTACATCCATCTCAACATACCCGCCTTCGAAACATATGCTCTTGCTATTATTTTACCAAGTAAAGCGCCGTCCTTAAAAATAATCTCTTAAGAATTACTTAAGATTATCTTAAATTTTTCAGAAAACATTGTGAAGGCTTAATATAAGTGTTAAATATTTCCTTTGAACAAGCGATTTTGTGACAATTGTGTAACTTCAGTACATCTCTTTTGAATCAGCAAAAAAAGAAAACTATGATAAATTTGATGCAAGGAATTCATCTGCAGGATTCAGGATGATTTTCCTGGTGTGCCAAAGGAGGAAACAAAATGTCAGAACAAACAGTTACAGCATCTTCATCAGGCACTTTTAAAATCGGCGGTGATCTGTCGGTCAATCGGCTCGGTTATGGAACGATGCAGCTGACCGGCCCCGGTATCTGGGGAGATCCGAAAGATCCCGATGAAGCGGTACGCGTGCTTCAGAAAGCTATTGATCTCGGTGTTAATTTTATTGATACAGCTGATGTTTATGGTCCTTACGTTGCCAACGAATTCGTTAAAAAAGCGCTCCACCCTTATCCGGATGATCTGGTGATCGCAACCAAGGTAGGGTTTACTCGTCAGGGACCGGACAGATGGATACCTGTCGGCCGGCCGGAATATCTTCGGCAGCAGGTCGAAATGAATCTGCGCACTCTAGGTGTCGATCGCATTGATCTTCTTCAGTTACATCGGATTGATCCCAAAGTTCCACTGGCCGATCAGATCGGTGAATTGGCACTAATGAAGATGGAAGGAAAAATCCACCACATCGGACTGAGCCAGGTCAGTGTTGGCGAGCTTCAGGCAGCTAATGAAATTACGCCGATCGTCTCCGTTCAGAACCTTTATAATTTGGCAAAACGAGATTCAGAATTGATCCTGAATTACTGTGAGAAACATCAGATCGGTTTCATTCCTTGGTTCCCGCTCGCCACGGGCGCTCTGGCAAAAGAAGGCGGACCGCTGGATCAGATTGCAAAGAAATATGATGCAAAACCGGCTCAGATTGCCCTTGCCTGGCTGCTGAAGCGATCACCGGTCATCCTTCCGATCCCCGGAACATCTTCTGTCG
Source organism: Sporolactobacillus pectinivorans (assembly GCF_002802965.1). Lineage (NCBI taxonomy): Bacteria > Bacillati > Bacillota > Bacilli > Caryophanales > Sporolactobacillaceae > Sporolactobacillus > Sporolactobacillus pectinivorans. The sequence continues at coordinate 2,544,104 of NZ_NXGA01000001.1, forward strand.
CTCATGTCAAAGAAAATATCGCTGCAGCCGGAATCAAACTGAGCGATGAAGATTTTCAGGCTCTTTCTGCGGCTGTGTAATCGGGTTTTCAATCGAAGTATTCTGAATGAAAATTTTATGAAAAAGGAACTTTTCACTATGAGGAAAAGTTCCTTTTTCTTGTTTCTACTTAACGATAGTTAGGTTGAAACAAGTTGAGTGATAAATAACTAAAATGAAACGGGAGCACGCAGCCATTTATTATGGTAAAATTAACTAAATTGCGTTTGAATCCAATCGAACAGGATGATTTTCTCAATGAAGTCAGATTTAAAAACACCCAAAGTCTTAGCGGCTATTTCTTTGATTTTACTGATAATCTTTCTTATCTCGCTGCTAATCTTTGACCTCACAATGGAGCACAACACCGCCTTACGCACATTGATCATTAATATATATAATCATGATCCCAAGGTACAAAGAGATGCGGCAAACGGCGCTTTGACGATTACGGCAGAACAATTTGCGGCAAATACGATCATTTACTTAAAAAAGGCATTAATCTATTCCATAAGTTTTTTATTAGTCATGTGTGCCATGAATGGGGCGGGAATTTTCTGCATAAAACGTTATCCACGGGGTTCCGCAGTTATTTTTATTATAAATGGAATGCTATTAATTTTTACAGCGATCATCCCTGCCTTATTAATTCCGGTTGGCCTGATCCTTTTGAGGCGAACAAAAAAAGCGATTGTCTGACCGCAACCGTTATTCGTGCTCTGCAGGATGGCCTTTCATTGATTCACTTGACCACTCTTGCCGACCGCAGTACAATGTAACAGCTGACAGTTTACAACTAATGCCGTTTAAGTCTTGTTACATCATCGGAAAGTAGCTCAGCTTGGTAGAGCACATGGCTGGGGGCCATGTGGTCGCAGGTTCAAATCCTGTCTTTCCGATAAACAGTTTTATTGAGGAAAATTTGAAGATCCCCTAGAGAAAAATCACTTAACGTTCATTGGCAGAGCGTTTGATAGTTTCTCTGGCCTCCAAGCAGGTACAATCGAGTAGATGACTTGGAGGTCCTTTTTTATGCTGATTTCATTATTTCGTAGGAAAATATTAATATAATCTCAACACGATTCTAAAACGTAGCCCTCTCTTTCAATATAGAGCTGTTCTCTACTAATACCTGACTTTTTCCATTAATTTCATGCAGGAAATCAGCATCTTTTGCAGAATTATGTAGTAAAAAGGAGATGGTTTTATGGCTGAGCCAAAGTGCCCGGAGTGTGGAATCGTCGGCATGGATCACATTGTCTCTGAGAAGAGTATTCAGAGCAGCCCGATAGGTGATCCATGGTTCAATGTAGCATTCTGTGATCAGTGCGGTCATATCTATGGCGTCTTCGCAAAGACTGTGAATCATCCTTCTTCAACAATTCCACCGGTACCGAAACATTATTTTACCCGATCATGATCGAAGGGCACCCATTCAGGTGCCCTTCTGCTTTGATTGATTCGCATTAAAACCGGAAAAAATTTTTTACTTTACAGGCAGACCTGTCGAGGGGTCAAGGAAAAGTTTCCTAGTTTTTGACCCTTGTCCGAAATGGGCATATTTTCGATTGAACCAGCAATGGCTCTTGTACCGGGGTTCGCTGCAAATCCTGGTTCTCCGGATGTTTTGTTTGCCACGTTCGGATAGGTTCCGAAATAGGGATCAAACGAAATATTTTCATCGAATAATACAATAAGACGCTTGATCGGCGTTGTCATCCTGATTTTTAAACCGCTCACCGAAAATGTCTTCAGAACAGAACGATCTGCGGCCATCGGGCTTGCGTCTTCGAAAGAATAAAAACTATGCCGGTCCAATTTCATTTGATTTTCATGAAAAAGAATTTTACACCATCTCCTACTCCCTCACCAATCGGTATGAATAACCGAGTTTCGTCTTAACGTCCTTCTTAAAACCGCATTTTTCAAAAAGTCCTTGCGACGCGGTATTGTAGCTGTATATTTCCCGGACATGAAGTTCTTTTAATCCCTGATCGTACGCCCTTTCAATCAGAGTCTGAATGACCTGAAAACCAATGCCTTTTCCCCGTAAACCGGCGTCGCCAATGACAATCGGCAAATCACGGATCGCAAGCGTAACATCGCCAATCGCCTGAAAAAGGTTGTCCTTTTTATATTCAATATAATAAAGCTCTCCCAAATCATTCAGAGCAGCATACATACGCGACAGAGTTTCCTCACTGTACGGTTTTCTACCTGGTCCGTCGACAAACCGGAGCATTTTCTCATCCTGATACCACCCTAAAGCTTGCGGAATAATTCCATTAAATTTTCTCAGCCGCAGCTGTTCAGAAATGAAAAGAAAATCCGGCTGATTTTCTTTGAATATATTCATGGCGGGATCCACCTTCGTGCACGATTAAAAAATAATGTTCACAATATTTGTGTGGAAATGAGACATTTTTCATTAAACATTACGTGAACCGTAGAGTTTATCAGTTTCGAAGCAAGTTTAAACATAACAGGTATGAGCAAAAGGATACATAATGCCATAATTATTGTCCCTAACAACAATCCACTTATCGAGATGAATCGATACTGAATGCTTCTAATGATCATTATTGTGTGGATTGGAATAATTAAGGAGAGACCTGTCATTAAACCGGGAGAATACTTTTTTTCGACAATCGTCAAAAGCAGATGTGGAAAAATGACGTTTAGCATCATTATGGCAAGAAAGCCAAAGTAAGCATATTTTACTATCGAATTTTGCGGATAAAAAAGGAACATAGCAGTGATGAAATAAGCAGCGGCGGTCACTGCAATGACAGCAAATAAAAACTGATCTTGTGTAATAGCTTTGTGCCGCTGCATCTTTGAATCCATTGTCATTTGAATCAACCAGATTCCCTCTTCCGTATTATGCAGAGAGATGGTGAATAAAAAAAGCAGAAAGATTGATGTATGCAAAATAACGGAACTCCTCCCTGTTTAATACTTTTTTCTGTTTGCTTAACTTATCAACCTCTGATGCCCCCACGGCAATACGTATTTCGTTCAAAAAATTTACAGTAAGGGGAAAACATTAATGATCGGTTCCTCATATGGATGAACGCTTTTAATAACCCTTTTCACATCGCCAATGCTTTCGTAGGGACATCTGAACTCCATTTTACATTCTGAACCTGAGGAAATTTTACCAACTTCTCCATCGTACGGATTTGCTCCTTCCAAAGGTCTCCAGTATCCCCTCACTTCTGAATAAGATAGGACATGATCATACTTTCCAACCTTAAGAACACCCATCTCATTCAATCGGTTTCTCAGTTTCACAATAAATACTTCTGGAATCAGCACTTCAACCTTGCAGTTTTTAATAGTCATTTTTTCTCTCCCATTCATCATCTATTATTTAATTCCTTCAGCATGCTGCGCAGCAAGGGGGCAGACAATGTTAATCCATATTCTTCTTGAATTTTTTCCAACCACTCGCATACGTCCTTTTTACTCCATGAATTCCTGAAACTGAATACACAGCAGCCCAAAGAAACATACCGGCAATGCACGCAAACTTGTCCCAAAAATGACCGGTACAGGCCTCTTTTAACAAGATATTTTGCTTATTCTCGTCCCGTTCTTGAAAGGCTTCAGTAAATGATCGGAAGGATTTTTTCTTTCGGGCGATTGATTCCGCACTGTTCCAGTCATAATGGTTAATCCTTTCGTCCATTGAAAGGAAATGGGCAAGTCCTTCATCAAAAAGTAAAAAATCCATTTTCTCCTGATAAGGCGCAGCACGGTTTTCCGGATAATCCTGATGCAGCAAAATATGTACACATTCATGCGTCAGCATCGCCCTGACAATTTCCGAAGCACGATGCCAGCCGTAGCGGGTAAATCTGATTAAATCAAAAACAATCACTTCTCTATGGTCGGCATCCTCTCTGACCATTGCTTCATAGGGATACGGGCAGCCTACAACTAATTGAATAGAAATTGTGCTCAGCCGCTGTTCTGATTCCGGAAACAGTTCATTCCAGATTTCATAATTAAACGGGACAAATGATTGAATCTCTTTATAGACGCTATTTCGAATTTCCAGGACTTTGGAAGATAAGTTTTTGTCCGGTTCTTCAAACAAATAATGGCCTTCTTCTATTTCAGAAAAAATCCATGAATCAGAATAATTTTGAGATGGAACCTCTTTTAAATAATCATCCACAATCGTAGCGTCTATTTTCAAGACTTACACCTTCCGACTTTACCTTTTAAAGAATCTTGAAAGATTATGTCAAGCGCACCTTTTCCTGTCTTATAAGCCAGCTCATCTTCCTTATATCCAAAAAAATTCATATAAAAGTCCTGGTTCCATGTCTCCATTCCTGTATCGGGAATGATCAAATTACTTACTTCTCGTCGTTGATGTACTTTGGCCTAGTCTCATCAGAAGATCAAATGATCAGGAAAGTTTCTGTGCATCTCTTTGATTTACTTCTTGAATGGCCTTTATCAGTAATTGTTTATTGAAATCAGGAAAATAGACATCGGTAAACCATAATTCCGTTTTGTCCAATTGCCATAATAAAAAATTGCTTAATCGCTTCTCTCCGCCGGTTCGGATAAACAGATCCGGACTGGGCAGGTTTTTTGTAAACAAATGTTTTTCAATCGTTTCTTCATTGATACCATCAACAGACATGGCCGAGTTGCACACCTCACTAATTATTGTCTTAGCCACAGTGAGAATCTCATTTTTCCCTCCATAATTCAATGCGAAGTTGACAGTAAGTTTATCATTATTCTTCGTCTTCTCCGCCGCAATCTCCACAGCCTTTCGTGTTGGTTCCGGAAGCCCATTTATATTGCCCGAAAAAATCAACTTAATATCCTTCTGAATAAATTTTGATAGTTTTGTATGCAAAAATTTTACGGGCAGTTTCATAAGATCATCCACTTCAGCTTTTGGACGTTTCCAGTTCTCTGTAGAAAAAACGTATAGAGTTAGTATTTTGATATTCAATTCCAGCGCTGCATCTATTGTTCTTTCCAAAGCCTGGGCACCAGCAAAATGACCCTGGCTTCTTGTCATTCCTCTTTGTTTTCCCCATCGTCCGTTGCCATCCATCATGATGGCAACGTGGGTTGGCATGCGATTCAAGTGATTCGTCCTCCCCTATTCACATAAACTGACAAGAGTGATGCCTAATTACAAATAAAGAGATTTCATTTTGCTGTTGCACGTAAAATTTCGAGCTGCACAAGTAAGCTGATTTATATTAGATTTCTTTAAGAAGTTTTTGATACGCCCCGTATGCGTCTTTTCCTTGAAACAGTACCTTAATAAATCCCTCTTTTCTATACAGATTTCTTGCAACGAGATTATCTATATCGACTCCAATTGACATTTCTTGATACCCTAAATCTCTGGCATAATCAATAAGAAAGTTTATAATTTGACTTCCGATCCCTTGATTTCTAAATGCCTCTTTTACTATTAATCTGGATAAATAAATTCGTTTGCCTTTTATTGTGTAATCGGAATCATTCATATCAAAAACTAAAGAACCCTCACCAATAAATTCATTATTCTTTACGTAGACAAAGGTGACTCTATTCCCAGTGATCAATTCATTGTAGAATTGATCAGCTAATTTTTGTTGCTTTTTCATATCCCAAATGTTATTGCACTTAAAAAACTCATCTACCTCCATTTTTCTAATGTCGAGTTGTTTCAAGCTATTCCCCCCTTTCTATCCTATACTTCTTACCGGATTAACGAGCTGATTACAGTTCTTGAAGTTTTTTCTCTATGCGTTTAATTATTTGTGTCACATATTCTTGGCTATGGGGAACCCATTCATTAATTGAAATAAGTTTTTCAACCGCTTTCTTCTGACTGCGGGTTTCATCGAATCCCGATGCCTTTATGAAATCCGTGTGATTTGAAAGATGTGTCTTAAACTCGGACAGGGATATTTTGTATAATCCTGAAACCTCTTCTTCCTGGAACTTAAAATCTTTAATTTGAAAGTGATTTACATAAATATATATATGACAAAATTCACGATCAATAAAGTTTGAGGTGATCATCTCATCCTTGACTATGCCCAGTGAGATAAGATCATCTATTTCAATGGGTATGCCTAATTCTTCACGAACTTCACGGATGCCTTCACGATCGGATTCATCACATTTAATATATCCGGCTGCCGTTATATCATATAGATCGGGAAAGTCCCGTTTTTCATGGCATCTTTGTTGAAAATAAATAAACCAACCTCCTTCTGTGTTTTTTTCGACAAACCAGCAATGAAATGTTTCATGCCAGTATCCTTTTTCGTGAATCTCTTTTCTGGATTTGATTCCAATAAAACCGCCGCCCACATTGAAAGCTTTTAATTTTTCATCCGACATGTTTACTGAATCTCCAATGCTGTCTTTTGCTTTAGATCCATATATGATTCGGCTAACCAAGGGTGGATTACTTTTAATTTATCTTTTTGTTCCCAGAGATAATCAATATATGAAAATGCCCCTTGCTCCAATGAAACTGTCAATGATTTCTTTAATACTTCAATATATGGAGGCGTTCCAGTTTGATCCCATTCAATTTTATCGGCCACAAAAACAATGAGTTCCAAGAGAGATGGATCTTTTTTTAACGTTGTATGACACTCAATCGCATTCAATATTGCTGGATCGTGTACTTGAAACAATTCCCTTGCCATCACTTTTGAAATTTTTTGATGAATAATCATCGGAAAAGCCTTTTCTTCTTCTAAAATATCTATTCCTAGCTGCTTTGCAATATAAAGACGTTGATGGGCGGGGAATACTGCACTAATATCATGTAAAATGCCGGCTATTTCTGCTTTTTTCTCAGAACTGTGATACCTTTGTGCTAATCTTTTTGATTCTAAGCTAACACGTTTTGAATGTTCAGCTGTTTCAGTTAAATGATGAGTCTTTAAAAATTCATAAGCATCGGTAACAATATGCCCGGTAAAGGTAAAGTTTCGGACTAATTCAGTGAATTCTTCTTCCATAATCATCACCTGAGTTCTCTTCTTCTCAATCAAAATAAGCTACGAATATCCTTCGTTCGTTGAAATCTCTTATCATATGGACATTCTTATAGTAAATTAGGCTGACCGACCGTCAGTCGCCCCATATTAATTGATTACAAAACGCTATTTTGGATGTTTCGGATTTTTTAATGTCTCCAATGGCGTAGCATTGACTGTATTTTTTTATAGCTTTTTCAATTTCAGATTGTTTGTTTTTAGCACAGACAATAACCATTCCAACGCCGCAGTTGAATGTGCGCAGCATTTCTGGATCGTCGATATTGCCCCACTGTTTAAGCAACTTGAATAAAGGCAAAGTCTTAATTCTGGATAAATCAATTTTGGCAGATAAACCATCAGGAATGACTCGTGAAAGATTGCCTTCAATACCTCCTCCGGTAATATGCGCCATTCCCGAAATTCCGCCCACTTCCAGGGCTTCCTGTACTCCACGGCAATAAGAAGTGTGAGGCGCCATAATGCTCTCAATAAATGTATGATCATCTATTTTTTGTTTCAAGATGTCAGGCTTTTTTTCCATAAGATAACGAACGAGAGAGTATCCGTTGGTATGGATACCATTGGAGGCCAAAGCAATAACTACATCGCCTTCCTTAATATGCGAACCATCAATGATGTTCTCCTTATCGACAATTCCTGCAACACTGGAAGTAAGCACGCTGGTTCCGTCTTTAATGATTCCGGGCTGAATGGAAGTCTCTCCACCTACTAAAGAACAATTGTTATCCTTACATGCATCTGACATCCCTTTTACAAGCGAATGAATCACCTGATCATCAGACTGTCCGGAGACAATGACATCCAAAACCGCCATCGGACGTGCACCCATCACAATAATGTCATTGACCAAATGATTAATCATGTCATGACAAAGAGATTCTATGTAACCATATTCAAAGGCAAGTTTCTGCTTAGATCCTGGTTCCTCTACTTTCAGTACCAACACAGGATGCTTTATTTCATCAAATTGAAGATCATAAAGCGAGGCAAAAGCGCCAAGACGATTCAGTACCCGAGTATCTTCCGTACGAAGTTGTTCACTCATGCCCCTCTTGATCTCATCGGTCTGTGCAATATCAACCCCCGCGGCTTTATAAGAAATTTCATGCTCCAATTTATCCGGCAAGTTATTTCCCCCTCAGTTAGATAGAATATTATTAATTCAACGATATGAAATAATTCTTTAGATATTGTAGAAATACGGATTAAATTTGTGCTCAAGTCTAATTAACTGCTCCTCCTCTTCTTTTTTCAGCAGTGATTTCTCTTTCATTCTCATGTACAGACATCGTATAAAATGTTTCATGTTTACTCTTTTCGTTAAGTTTACTCTGTTTACTACGGAATAGACGGGTACTTCTGCCGAATCTTGTATGTCGATCTTTTTCAGCCATTCCAACAAATCAGCCGCAGAAACTTTTTTAAATTCCACCATTGCAAGTGCAGGGATAGCAATCCGTTCGTCTTCTTCTGCATCAAAAACAAAAGGGGCATTTTGCAGCAAAGTCTGAAGGCCGTCCCACAATATCCTGCATTCATCAAAACCCACAAAGCGGCTCCTGACACATTCATCAAGAGCGTCACTCATATGTGCCGGAGCATGTGCCCAGCCTTTTCCTTCTACAAAACTCCGATAATCTTTTTCCAGCTTACAATAATGTATTAATTGATTCATTGTTTCTCGAAATTCAACTTTAGTCAGGAATTTATCCTGATTATCACGAAACAGTATCAGCGCGATGAGCAACGATGAAAATGTTCTTAAAAAAACACTGTCATTTCCTGATTCTCCAATTTTGAAATAAAGCATGTTTTCTGACGTGGCTTGTCCAAGGATTTCCTTCAACTGATCGCTATCAAGAAAATGTTTTTCTAACAACCATTTTGACAATATGGTATAGCCCAACGCATCGCGCAATTCCCCGTCAGGTGAACGCAATGAACACATCACAAGTTGGACTGCTTCAAGTTCGCTTAGCTCATTGGGCAGACGATAAGCATTCTGGCGAATTTCTAACAACTGATTTTTTAGTTCCATAGCCAACATCTCTCTCTACCGTATTTAACGTTATGTAGTACAATTGAATTTGCTCGCCGTTCCCATTTGCAGTATGATAATGAACAAATATGTAATATTTAAATTGTTAGCTCAAGAAGTGGAAGCAATAAACTAGATGGAACAGTAGATGGGCTCTCCCCTATTCGAACTGCTCCATGTTTAACGTAAAACCCTTCTGCAAAAGGATCACTTTTAATAATTATCCGTTTAGCATGTAAGTCTCCTGCCAGCCGAACTGCATGCTCCCATAACTTTTTCCCACATCCGTGACCGATTTCAGACGGAGTTACAAAAATCCAAACTAAATCAAACGTATTGGGTTGTCTTTTCGCTTTCAATTCAATGATTTGTCCGCCATTTATATAGAATAAACACATTTTGATCATAAATTTTATGAGGTGGAATCGTTAGATCTTTTTTTGCGGGTTCCCTATATTCATTGCTATATCCCTAGTATCCTTTTGACTTAAATACAATGTCACTCAAAATCCTTGCTTCGTTTTCTTTGGCACGGCGAATTTCCATCTTTTTATCTCCAAATTTTGGTTGTTTAAATTTTTTCCCCGCAGTCTATTGTGCGGTATTCGTCAATCGTGTCATCTCGTGGCCACAAGCGGGCATTCAGCGCATGCTCAATGTCAGGATCGTGGATAAGGTCACAACAATGCCCATAAAGATGCTTGGCGGAACAGCCAGCCATTTTTGTAAACGAAGCCAGACCGGATCGGAAATTGCCGGATCAAACGAAACAATGGTAAAGAAATCGTGGGCGCACATTTTTCTGAAGAGGATTTTCACCCAGAAATTAATGAACCAAATAAAAAGGATGAATGCCACCCATTTTAGCCATAACGGGAGCAAGACAGCTGCGAAACAGGTTATGATGGTCAGTTGATAATAGGAAAGAACATAGGACTTGTTTCGCAAAAAGGTTTTCAGCAGAAACTCTAATAAGCCGTTCTCTTTGCTCCGCTTTTTAAAAATCCGTCCGGAGTTGCGAAAAAAAACGAGCGGTCTTTTTCTTCTGGTGACGGACGGCTTTTCAACTCCCATTGAGAATGCAAGAATGAACTTTATATATTTGGTTTGTTCAGCGCTTTCGGTTTCCAGATCTTTAATCCACCGATTCGTCTTCTTCAGCTGGATAATGTTCAAATAGATCATGATGACGAAACAGAACATGCCGCAGACGGCCCATAGAATTGGAGCCGACACCAGCAGAACGCTGGCCAGACAATATGCCAGAATCATGAACAACCAGCGATAGACGAGCGAATCCGTCAACTTTTTAATCGTCATTAAAGTTAACTTAAACGCACTCACCGCCAGAAAAAGGGATAAGAGCTGCACTTGTGAATAATGATAAATAGTGATCAGTACAGGCAGTGCCAAAATAAACAGCACCGTTTCAAATAAAAAAAGGAAGAGCAACGAAAGCAGCAGACCGCATCGTTTAAGCTGAAGAATCTCCTTTTTCTTTTGAATGAGAAAAAGCAAGTCAGCATCCAGGAGATAGGTTCTGATGTTCCCACTGACAGACAGCAGAAGGAGCAGTATGACCAGCAGTGAAGAGGGCAGACGGGCATCCCAGTAACTATGTATGTTTCGCCAGAAATCGGCGTAAAGAAAAGGAGCAATAGCTGCCGCAGGTATAACAATATAAAGCATAATCGGCCAATCAACAACGGATCGTATAACGTTCCACTGAAATTGGAACTGTTGCCTGAATCTTTTTATAAAAAGTTTAGTCCCGGACATCGGATTCATCCTCTGTCAGCACATCAAAGCAGTCCAGCAAAGATCCGGTGCTTAACCCGCTGTACTTCCGAATTTCATCAAGCGCGCCCTGTACAATGAGCCTTCCATTGGAAATCAAAACAAAGCGGTCGCAGATCTTTTCTGCTGTATCCAGCACATGGGTGGACATCAGGATTCCGGCGCCCTGCTCTTTTTCCTTTTGCAGTGATTGCAGCAGCCTCTTCACGGCTTTAGGATCCAACCCCATAAAAGGTTCATCGACGATGTACAGATCCGGCTGTTTGAGAAAGGCGAGCACGAGCATCACCTTTTGCTGCATCCCTTTTGAAAAACTTTCCGGATACTGATGAATGACACGGGTCAGCTGGAAGCGTTCCAAGAGCGTATTGGTGCGATCAATATAGGACTTTTCATCCGTATCAAGCGTCGTCAGCAAGAATTCGATGTGTTCCCATAACGTCAATTTCTCATAAAGAATGGGGCGTTCTGGTATATAGGCGTAGTTACCAAGCTGACAATCGCCCTTCACGTTTTTCATAATGCCAAGAATTGACTTGATCGTTGTGCTCTTTCCGGCCCCATTCGGACCTATCAATCCGACCAGTTCTCCGGTGTCAACCGAAAAATGAACATCTCTTAACACAGGTGAATCTGCAGCATATCCGGCTTCATTTATATCAACAGATAAAAGCAAGAGAATCCCTTCTTTTAGATCATAATGATATGCTAGTAATCATAAGCCGCGCAATAAACAACCTCTTAAGTCATTGTACCTTATTAATCAATCAATCTAATAGGTCTTTTAAGTCGTATAAATGACGAATAAAATGGTAATCTCTATGCATGAGTTTATTCAATAGATACAATTTCCAGTTTCGATTGATAACGAGAGACTGAATGCCTAATTTCAGTGCTCCATTACAATTTCGAATACTGTCATCCACAAAAATGGCCTGCTTGGGCGAAATGTTTAGTTCAACTAATGCTGATTGATACATTAACGGGTTAGGCTTTGTTACCCCTTTCTTAGATGAAATCACAAATGATGAAAAATAAGCCCTCAAGTTCGCTTTATTGAATACACCTTCTAACGAAGGCCATGCATCTGAAACAACAGCAAGCTTGTAATGCCGGCTTAATTTGGGAATAAGCTGTACCGCGTCCTCAAAGAATGTATACTTGCTTGGATTAAAAACCAAATCTTTAGCGATGGCTTGTATCGAGATGTCGTCTAAGGCCAGCTCCGGAAGACAACCGGCAAAAATGCGGTAAAACTGAATAAAGTGTGCATACTCCTCTTTTTCATTTATGATGAGATTTTGTTGTTTGATATACTGTGATGAATGAAAAAAAGCTTCCTCCCTTTTTTTAGATGAAATCGAATAAAATTTTTCCTTGTTAACGTAACTAAAGAAATTTGGGGGAATAAACCAGTGGCCTGATTTGGGTTCATTCAACACTCTCCCCGAATCAAATAATATGGCTTTTAGTTGCCCCCTCTGCAAATTTTTTATTGTCATTCAAATTCACTCCTCTTCATCGTTGGGTAATGAAGTTCCCGAATCAGCGCAGCTATTGATTTTGTCATATAAGCATCTTTTCTTCGAATAAAAACAGCTTGAACCCTTCCATTCTCGTCCGGTATCTGAATAAAGTGTAAGCCTTCATGGTTGGTTTTTTCATAAAAACTTCTGGGTAAAACCGCAATCCCATTTTCCCGCCGAACACTGTCCAGTATCGCTTCCAAAGATCCCCTTATCAAAATTCTTACCGGTCCGATCCCCCTTTTTAACATGAACCGATTCACTTTTAATCCAATACAATTTGGATTTAACATAAAAAACCGCTGACGAACAAGTTTCACTGCATCAAGAGTTGCGCGCAAGCCGGACACAAATCCAATTTCTTCATCAAAAGAAAATTCATTAACAATTTGTGAATGAGCAACAGGGCCATCAACAAAAGCACCGTGCAAAGTGAAATCAATGACTTGGTTAATCAGTGATTCCGTATCTGCCACTTCAACATTTATTTTAACATTCGGAAATTTGTTTTGAAATGAGGAAATGATATCCGGTATTTTAGTTGCCGCAAATCTGTATGCCCATGGCGACCGATGCACCTGTTCGATTAACGGAATCTGGGCAAAGTGCAGCTGTATCATCCCGTCTTTAAATTTTGCATTTCTGTCTCTGTTCTGTTTATTCGAATCAGTGTAGATCATTAAATCAATATCGCTATACAGGTCTGCTTCCCCTCGGGCTGCGGAACCACCTATCGATACAAACGTGCGTCGGGGATATCGCATGCGATAAACTCTTTTGCCAAACCAAACAGATAGTTGCTTCTTTCATTCATTGACGATCACCTGCTCAGATTTCATAAGAAAATATCAGTTTGAACATAACATCATACACAATTTAAAAAGGTATATGATTTATGCCCATGTTTCTTTTTTCAAGCCAACTCGATTTTTAATCTATCATAGACCGATAAATATCAGCCTATCTTCTTCAATTTAATGTGACCGGACAAAAATAAATATGTTATTGACAATATTCATCGATTACAGTAAAGTGTAATCAATACAGTTTAGTGTTACACGTACAGTAAAGTGCTAATAAAAAGGAGGAAAAGGGATTGGGTTATTTTACGGCACAGCAAATCACCGATGTACTTAAAAACAGCGACATCAACATCAATTTAAGAACGGTCAGATATTATACTCAGATAGGCATGGTCCCACCACTTCAAACGGTTGGAAAAAGACGCGTCTACACCGATGTTCACCTTGCCTACTTTCGGGCGATACTGACATTGGCGAAAATGGGAGAAACACTGGCGACAATCCGCGAAGAGCTAAAGGATCAATCAATCGACGAGATTAAAAAGATTGGCGATCAGATCACTCTGTATCAGTCAAACAAAATTTTGAACCGTGAGACAACAAAAATAAATGATGATGCATTTATTATACTCAACTCCAGAATAAATCCTGAGACAAAGCAAAAAATCTTTGATTCCATATCAGAAATCATGAAAGAAGATGGGGAATGATGAAAGTTGAAGCAAGACTCGAAAAAGCAGAATTGGAATGTCTTGAAGGTTTAAACCATTTATGGATTCATCTTGAATGTGTTGACTGTTCTGTAATCGTTAATTTCAGGCTTCATCTTGATTTTCCTGAGGGTATCTGCCTTTTGAAAAACTTAAATGATTTTCCCGAAGATCAGTCCCATACGGTGACAGTTCCAAAAGTCGATCAAAATCTGGATATGGTCTTCGAACTATTTACAGAAAAAAAGCTGCCATTGGGACGAATATTTCTGATCCTTCTTTTCTCTTTTCAAAATCATGGCCAATTTTACAAAGATCAGAGGCAAATACCTCTGACCATCGTTTCTGAAGAAGCAAGCGATAAGATCATCATGGATCAAGAAGTTGTTTCCCTTGTAGAGAAAATGAAAAAGCATACGAAACAGGGATATACTTTTGAGACCATTCCGAGGGTGATTCAGGAAGCGATCACGGAACTTTCCCCTTTGGAAAGAAAATATCGTATTGATGGTGTTTGTGGGGCGGTTTAATGCATGCCTTCCTAGATATTTTCAAAAATTCAAACTATCGCCAGCTATTTCTTGCTTCCTTTGCATCACAATTTGGAACGGTGACGTCCACCACGGCCTTTACTTTTTATCTGCTTGATCAGTACGCAAACAAGCCTTACTATGCAACCCTTGTCGAATTAATGTACACTCTGCCTTCACTTTTTGTTTTTTTCATCGTTGGTGTGCTAGCAGACAACATCAACCGACAAAAAATCATGATTTATTCTGATTGGCTGAATGCCTGTCTCTGTGTCATGCTGGTTACAGCCACTCTTTTAAAAATCGTTACGATCATCTTTGTCCTGCTTTTTATGATAACAGCCGTGTCCAAATTCTTTGTTCCGGCGCAAACCGCTGCAATTCAAGGAATTCTTCATGACCGAGAATACGCTGTGGCTGGTGGACTGAATCAAATGCTTATTAGCATATTTCTCCTTTTTGGAACTGCTTTTGGAGCTTTCTTTTACTGGAATCTAGGGATTTCAGGCGCCATATTGATGAACTGTTTCAGTTTTCTTTTCTCAAGTTTTTTAATTTATCATTGTCATTTTCCGAAGAAAGCGATTCTGCCCAAGGAAAATCCCAAAGACACTCGTTTAAACATCAGCATGATCTTCTCTGAATTTAAACAGGGAATGGTTTATATTTTAAGACATCGCCTGTTGAGTGCCCTGATGCTCGGTACGGCTGTATTAGGTTTTGTAAACGGCGGGCTGTCCATCATGCCCATCTACCTGCTGAAATATAAATTAGCTCCCAATGACTATCAGCAGGCCGCTGCGGTATCAGGAGTGGTTTTCGGAATGGGCATTCTCTCAGGCAGTTTTGTTGCTTCTTTAATTGTTAATAAAATTAAATTGTCTCAGTTAATGATTTTGGGCTTTCTTATAGCGAGTGTCTTTATTTCTTTAGAATATTTTGCGAAAAGCTTTCTTCTTTATCTTTTCTTTTATTTTTGTGTCGCACTGTGCATCCCCATTGTCAATGTTGCCTTATCGGGATGGCTCCCCAGGATTGTCGATTCCAGATTTATGGGACGCGTGCAGGCTTGGTTCGACCCGATTGGTAATCTGACACAATCACTGCTTTTTGGAATTATTGCGCTCGCTTTTCCAAGGTATATAAAAGTTGAAACACCCTTTCTTTGGTTTGGTGGCTGCCTCTTATTCGTAGCGATCTTTTACATGTTTGTGTTTCCAAAATCAGTAAAGACATTACAAAGTATAGATAGCTAAAAATCGTTCTTTTCGCTTATTTTGACTCTCAGTACTTGAAGAAGGATCTCATCGGCCTTTAATGACAGTGTTAAAAGGCCGTACTGTTTTTTATCGGATTAATACAGCTGCCTAACATTTTTCAGGTGGATAATGCCCTATGCGCTCAAAGCAATTATTTTAGATTTCTAGCATATCAGGACGAATAAAAGATCTCATCAGTATAAATTCAACCTCTTCTCTCAGTTGCATGTTGCAAAAGATTGGCTTACGCTTTAACTGTTTAGTAATTATTAAATAGTTAAAGCATAAGGAGCTGATACGATGGATAGAACTGTGTTGGATAAATATTTCCATCTCTCGGACGCGATAGACTCTTTTGCCGAACTAATCAAATAATGGCTTCTTTCATTCATTGACGATCACCCGCTCAGATTTCATGCAAAATTATTGCCAACTTCGCGAAAGTAAGAAGCAAATACCTCTGACAACGTTGATTCCAAATTTTTGAGACGCATGCAGGGTGGCTAGAAAGCCGAATCTATCAAACCACGAAGTTACTGGAAAGCTACTTATTCTGCGCAAATTCACATAAATAAAAAATAATTTGACAAAATATGTGCGTCTTATTACTTCAAATGATCGATTTCGAGCGTTATAGTTAACAAAAATAAACAGTAGATCAGATGAACGATTATAGAGATATCGTCCGGTTTTTTCTGTTCTGGAAAGGGTGATACAAGTTGACGAGTCATGATGTTCTTCTACTTACAATTGCCATCTTCAGTATTTTACTTCTCATTTTCCTGATTGTTTCCAGACTTCACATGCATCCACTGCTGGCCCTGTTAATCGTCTCGGTTGGCGTTGGCATCGCTTCAGGAATCAAAATCCAGGATCTGGCCGCTTCAATTGAAGCCGGAGCCGGCAACACATTGGGCGGCGTCGGCCTGACGGTAGCGCTTGGTGCTATGTTTGGTAAAATTCTTGCGGATTCAGGTGTGAGCAATCGGATTGCTTCTCAGCTTCTGAGCCACTCAAACAGCCATAATTTGCCCTGGCTGATGGCATTGGCTGCTTTTATTATTGGTATTCCAATGTTCTTTGAAGTCGGCCTAATTATTCTGCTACCGCTTATTTTTACGGTTGCTCGTAAGGTGGAAAAACAGGGCAAAGTAAAGGGTTCTCCGTATATTATGATCGGTGTTCCTGTGATTGCGGCACTCGCTTCGATGCACGGTATGGTTCCGCCGCATCCTGGGCCGCTGGTTGCAATCAACGGCTTTAAAGCGAATTTGGGCATGACGATGATTTACGGTATCATCTGCGCAATTCCGGCAATTATTCTTGCCGGACCGCTATATGCCAGATTTATCGCACCGCGGCTCAGCGTCCGACCGGATGAACAGTTGATGGCGCAATATACTACGGCTATTGTTTCCCCGACTGTGGGCAGGCACCCCGTGTCAAAGGTGACCGCCTGGGTCGTTACGCTGCTTCCGATGATTATGATGCTCATCCGGACACTTGCCCAAACACTGCTGCATGAGAACTCAATCATTTATCAAATAACTGCCTTTATTGGCGATCCGGTCATGGCGATGCTGATCGGACTTCTGGTTGCGATTGTCGTTCTCGGTTATGCACGGGGTGAGGATGGGAAAACGTTGCGCACTTCACTGGGAAACAGTCTGAAACCGATCGCGGGCATCCTGCTGATTATTGCCGGTGGTGGAGCTTTTGCCAAAGTTCTGGTTGATTCACACGTCGGAGATGCGATCGTACATCTCTCATCAACTTTTTCTCTCCCGGCGATCGTGCTCGGCTGGGTAATTGCTGCTCTTCTTTCTGTAACTACCGGTTCGGCAACCGTCGGTATTGTCGGTGCCACCGGATTGCTCGCACCGATGATTGCGGCAAATCCGGGAATCAACACATCGCTGCTCGTTGTAGCGATTGGCTCCGGTTCGCTGTTCTTTAACTACGCCAATCACGCGGGTTTCTGGCTGGTCAAGGAATCTTTTGGAATGACCATGGGGGAGACTTTTAAAACGATTACGGTGATCCAGTCGATCGTTGGACTTGTTGGCCTGATCATGGCTTTGGTACTCAATATGTTTCCGGTTATTTAAAATAAGCATTTTCGTGTTATCAAAATTGTAATTCATCCACCCTCTCAGTTGCATTTTACAGGAGAGCAATCTATAATTTGATTGTTTATTTATTATTAAACTATAAAAGTGAAAAGGAGTTGATACGTTGGCACGTACTACATTGGACGAATATTTCCATCTCTCGGATTTGGCGGGGCATGATGAGGAGAATTTTAGAAAACTGATCGCACTGTTTGCAGACGATGCAACAATTATACCCAATCAATCAGGCGAAATTAAAGGGAAGGAAAGTATTGCCCGTTTTTTCAATGAATTTTTCAAAAGGAATGCTGAGGTCCATCATGTCTGGCATACGACGAAAAAAAACAATCAATTGGAAACCAAATGGGCCGTATCCGGTCGTAGGGAAACCGGAGAAATATTTGCTTTATCCGGAAAGGATATTGCGAAATTAAATGCTGCAAGTGAAATTCAACATTTAAAAGTGATTGTTGATTAATTCTGCTGTGTCTATACAAATGTTCTCTACTGAGTAAGATTAACTGTCAGTAAGGAACGAATTGCAAAACATTCGTCCACCCGTGCTTTTTTGCACTTTCGGTTCGTTTTTAAAAATTCGGTTTGCCTTGTTGCAGATTTTACATACCCATTATGAGATTCAAAAAGATCACTTTTTAAATCGAGCTAAAAAGTGATCTTTTTGTAATTAATTCAGTTATAGCAGCAAATCATGCTCTGAATTGCCTTGTATGTTCCGCCAAATGGACTAAATTCCGTAAAAACTCATGAGTGGCTGCTTCGTAATTGTACTTTTTCCCCAATTCATAAATATAACCATTGATATAATCAACTTCTGTTGGCCTGTCCTTTGACATATCCTGATACATTGATGGGTAATGAAGGGGATTGGTTTCTTCACTGACATGCTTGATCGTTTCCCACTCTTCTTGCCGCGTGGTCAACAACTGAATCCCCGCCCGTTCACAGACATCATATGCTTCATTGATCAACTGTTTTCCCAGTTTATCTGCATTGGGATAAGAAATAAATTGTCCCATTTGAATTTCAAAAAGTGTGCACAAAGTATTAATAACCGAATTGAACACAACCTTAGCCATTAAAGTGCCTTGAAAATTCCTTGTTAATGTCGGATTAAGATTTGCCTTGGTAAAGTCTTTCACGATTTGTTCCGTTGTTTCATCCGGTTCTTCGGTTTCATTCGCCATATTCATCGAACCGGCACCTGGCTTGCCAATAAAATCAACGTCACCGGCTTTATTCAAAACCGTGCCGATGAGGGCTGTGCCGCCGATTACCTTGCTCTTATCAAAGTACTGATTAAGCTTTTCAATATGACCCATCCCATTCATCCCAGTAACAACATACTGATGGCTTTTGAAAAAACGGGCACTGCGCTTCAGAAGGTCAGCCAGCAACATTTGCTTTGAGAAGACAATATAAACATCCGGATCATGGGTATAATTTTCAGGTGAAAAAACATTTATCGGAACCAAATGACGATTCTCACCGTCCCGTGATACGTAAACGCCGCCTTGTTCCTTGATCGCATCGATCTGCGCATCCCACGTATCAACGAAATCTACTTCGAAGCCTGCTTCTTGAAGCAGGACGCCATAGCGTAATCCCATTGCTCCAGAACCTAACACAGTATACTTTAACATTCACTCATCCTCCTCAATGATTTAACCCAGGCTGCAGAATCGAAGATCGAAGCTAACCCTTGACCCTATTGAATATAAAAAGATATCCTATTCATCTGGTAAAATATAGGCATGATACCAGTCAATAGAGTTACGAGTTTATTTTAACAGAACAATCGAAAAAGGAGCAACTTTATACATGCGCTGAACCTGTCAGTCTTTAATAGACTATGTCCAAGAGTCATGATATGGCCTATAATGGGAACAACTCTTTAAGATGGGACGAGCAAAATTGATCTTGGACTATGGTCTGAAGTTTATTATTGGTGGAACGATCTTTGTATTAATGTCCTATTTCAGTGAATCGAAGCTTTTATTTCTATCAGGTGTCATCACGTTTATTCCAATCATGACCTTGATCAATATGGGTATGCAAATGAGAAGCATGAACCTGAAAGAATTTCGGACAACTGAGTTTAATGCGATATTCGGCGCTTTTGGTGCTGTCGTTTTGATTCTGTTTGTTTTTATTTTAACCAACTGGATTAAGCCCGCCTATGCAGCCACCATTTCCGTGGCCCTTTATATTATTTATATGTTGCTCTGCAAGCATTTTTTGCAATGAAACAAAAGGGCATTATCGAGGAACTTTTTCAGCTATTAGTGGATTAGAAATTTGCTTAATAAATACTTGTTGCGCGATCATTACAATTAGACAATTATTCAATACAGCCAAAAATTAAGAAATGCTGTGGATGAAAGCAGCGATCTCGGGAAGCGGTGATTCTTTGGACCAGAGTACATAATGTGCCCCAGCTACTTTTACAATGTGGATATTGGGCTGATTTAAAAAAGATTTGATATTTTTCTTCTCGAATTGTTCCCTTTTCCTTTCAATACCTTCATAAGAAGCATAGCAGAGACAGACGGGAAGCCGGATAGCGGATAACATCTTTTTGGGCCGTGCCTGATAAAAGCATAAATGAAAAGGCAAACCAGCCTGCTTCAATGGAACAACCGCTTCAAAAAAAGCTTTCGAAATATATGGATTCGTATAGTCCAAATGCATCCATCGGCAAAATTTCAGGAAGTCCTCCTGCGTTCCATCCGTCTCCGATGACTCTTCAATGGAAGGCAGAATATAACGTCCGACAAAAGGATATACTTTTCTTTTAAAAACCCTGGACAGCAGACTGAGCAGAGGCATCAACAGCGCAGATTTTCCCATTTCGGAAGGAAAACGCGGCAAATTAAAATGACCACTGTCAAGTAAGGTCAGGCTTTTGACACGATTTGGATAATGATAAGCTGCGCATAAGCAGACGAAGCCGCCAACAGAATGTCCGATCAGGTGAACTTTGTCCAGTTTTTCTTCATTAAAGAATTGAACTACCCAATCTGCTAAATCCTTTGTTGTGATCGATTGTTCGAAACCATTGTTTTTCCCATATCCGGGTAAATCACAGAGAAACAATTGATAATTTTGTTGCAGATCATCTGCTATGTTTTGCCCTTCAATCCCTGAGAAACCCGCAGCCGGAAAGAACACAATTGATTCCCTTCCCGTTCCGGTTTTTTTATAATGACAGTGAACAGCCATATACCCTTATCTCTTTTCCCATTGTCTTCTTATTGATTAAACGAGATGCTTATGGAGTATAAACATTTCTCCTTTTCTGCCTATTGCTCGCTTTCCTGTATCTGTGAAGCCGGACTTTTTATAAACATGTTGCGCGATAAAATTGTTATGGTTTACTGCCAAAATAATTTCTTTTTTATCTGGAAAATTTTTCTTTACAAAAGAATCCAGTAATAATAACGATTGAGTGGCGATTCCCTTTCCCTGATAAGCGCCATCAATCGAATAAGCTCTGAGAAGAAGGGCCGCTCTGTTTTCACTGTAATCTTTAACCCCTTCCCATCCATGAAGAACAAGAAAGCCTGCCGGTTCTCCTCTATATAAAATAATAATAGGACACCTTTCACTATCTTTTTTACATTTTTTAATAGCCTCTAACGGTGAAGCAGTATAGTTCAGCTGATCTTCAGTTAAATGATAATGGCTCAGTTGAGCGTTATATTTGTCACTATAAAACTCAAGAGCTACTGATCCCTCAATCATGGTGAGTCGTCTCCTTCATCTTGTACTGTCCACTATTTCTTGACAACCCTATCCAAACGAATCGCAGGAAACACGAATGTTTATTGATTCTTCTCTCAGAGACATCGCTTCACCTGCATTTGCAAGTTGTATTTTAAACGCCCATTAGTGATTTACTCACAATGTTATTTTAAACGACTAATTGTCGTTGGCCCATAAAACTATGCTGAATACAAATCAAGCTGAACCTTGGAATAAAATGGGGCCTAATCTCATTCCAGAAAATCTGTAGGGAATTGGCACCCAGCACTTTAGCGCTGACGATAAAATCGCGCCGCTTGATTTCACCAATTGGATTGCCGATGTCCAGTGCCGCGATAGGAATACCGATGGCCGCCACAATAATGATTTCTGCAATCTCACGTTCAGTTTGTGAATAGGCATAAATTTCAGTCATTATATTCGGCTGAAGAATAGGAACAAGAATGACAAAGGCTAAAAGCATCATCGGAATATAGTGCATGCCGTCAAGCAGCCCCGTGATCGTCCTTCTGAACCGATAGAGATACATGCCATAAACCCAGCCAAAGAAAGAAGCAAATAGCAAACGAATAAGGGCAATGATAAAGGCAACACCCTCTGAAAGATTAAATTTTGCAAAAAAGTCATTGTAAACCTTACATTAAGTTGAGAACAATTAATACCCAAATTATTTGGTGTTTACTTTTTAATCAGCAAATAATAGCTTTCGCCCAATTAAACTTTATTGACCAATGACATGAGACACAATCCACTTGGCGACACCATCGTTTTCATTGCTGTCGCATATAAAATTTGCAGCTCTTTTTGCCCAATCTATTCCATTAGAAACAGCCACCCCAATACCACATTTCTGAAGCATCTCGATGTCATTGAAGTCATTCCCGAACGCTGCAACGCTGGAAAAACTTAAATGGGTCTCCTTTAGGATTGCTGCAATACCGTTTACTTTTGAAGCATTTTGGTTTACGATTTGATACCAGTCCTCGCCATAATTGGATACCAAGCGAAGCCTCGGATACTTTTTTAAAATGGATTGCAGTGTTTCACCATTGCTGCATTCCGCTGATATTTTGGGCGCGTCAAATTTCATTTCTGTTTTAAAATCATTATAGACAGGCTTCCACTCTTCTTCCCACAATGTCCCTTCATAAGTCGTATAGAGACAATCTCCTGCTTCAACAGTGATGCAAGTCACGTCCTCCGCAGAAATGAGGTCTGAGAGCAATTCATTAGTCATTTGTCTTGGAATATTTTGGTTATAGACGATTTTACCTTTGTGTGACAGGGTGGCTCCATTGTTCGAAATAACATAATCACATTTGATTTTTCTTTGAAAAGGTCGTAGTGTACGCTCCGGACGTGCGGTCGCAAAGGCAAATTCGATCCCCTTTTGATGGCAGCGGTTTAAAATATCAGCGGTATAGTCAGATATCATTTTCTGATGGTTTAATAAAGTGTCATCAAGATCCGTCACAATCATTCGTATTTCCATTTTGTCATCTCTTGTCTATGTACTTTTCAATCATTCTATCTTATCTGATCAGGAAAAACGATCTTGTGAAGCTCATCCAGCGACTGGATTTCAAAATCCGCCTTGATCTTCGTCTTATTGATTGCTTTGTTACAATTGAACCAGCACGTATCAATTCCCGCATTGATTCCGCCAAGAATATCCGTCGATAAATTATCACCAACCATCAGTACCCGGTTTTTATCAGCGATTTGCAGAGAAGCAAATACATAATCAAACAGTTCTGTTTGCGGCTTTTGAAACCCGATGTCCCCAGAAATAAACAGAGCCTCAAAATCTTTTTTTATTGTTGATTTTCCAAATCTTCTGCGTTGTGTTCTTGAAATCCCATTAGTCACAATCGTCAACCTGAAGAACTGGCTCAAATCATCGCATAATTTCTGAGCGCCGCTGATTAATTGCGTGCCATCTGCCAGCTCATTCAAATAATGTGAATTGAAGTCATCCGCACTTTCTTTGACTCCAGTTTTTCTAAATAATAGCTTGAACCTTTCCACCTGCAGTTCATCAACAGTAATCTTTTTCATTTCAAGCTCATGCCATAGACTTTGATTAATCAATCTGTATTCTGTTTGAATGTCATGATCGTAAGCATGTCCAAAATAGGCTAACGTTTTTTGAAGTGCAACCGTTTCTGCTTTTTTATAATCAAACAGCGTGTCGTCTGCATCAAATAAAATATCATCATATTTTTTTACGGACATTTCCAAATAACACCTGCTTTTATCTCCTTATGATTGCATGAGCAGCCACAATGTATTAAGCGTGATGAGACCTTAAGACATCTGTTATGATAACTGCTTAAGCATTGATTTCACTTGAGCCAGAGCCTGTTGATAAACTTGATCATCAAATTGTTCAGAAAAAGGATTCGCAAATCCATGCTTTGCTTCTAATAAATGAAGATCAACATTTTCATAGTTCCTGTCCTTCAATTTGATAATAAAATCATCAACGCTGAAGGATTTTTCATCGTGAGCAAGAAATAACGTTACCGGGCATTTCGGATCTAACTGATCATAGTCTCGAATTCTTGACCCGTAGAAGCAAATGACTCCCTTCAGAGATCTGCTTTGCGCGCTGTAAATCCATGCGATCGTTGCCCCGACACTAAAACCGATCAGATAAATGTCATCATACTTATTTTGGAATTGGTGAATTATCCGGTTAATCGCAATAGAGCCTTTTTCAAAACCCACATGATTCATAAAATATTGGTATGCCTCTTCCTCCAAAAATTCCTTAAATGGTTCTTCTTTGGATAGCAGATCCGGGCAAACTACATCTGTTCCAAGATGATCCAGCCACTGGGCAAACAAATGCATCTGCTCATTTACACCGTATATTTCATGAATAAGAATGACTAACTTTCTGCGATTTCTAATGTATGTGAGCATTATTCCTCCCCTATAATCAAAATCTTTCAGCCTAAAAATTCCTGTATTCTTCTTCCGGGTTCATATCGATCAGTGAACGTTCCATCAGTATATGCGTCAATCACGCGAAGCCAAAACAGCTGTGAAGGGCCATTTTTCTCATCCTGAGACACTTCCCAATGACAGCCCTTGTGCCTGACAAACAGGGCCGTTGCAACTTTCCTGCCTACACCCAGTCTCCGATATTTTTTCATAACGAAAAATTCAGCGATTGAATAATAGGGCTGCCTATATCTTTGCTCTATGTATCTTACTAAGGCAAATCCGGCATACTTCCTATCCACCATGATAAAGTAGGGAAAACGGTGCACTACATCAATCCAATAGTCTTCTAGATAAGGATAGATCCCAAACATTCCATTTGCTAATACATCCGATCCCTTATATCCGGAAAAATCGTAGAAGTAGAACTGCATGAGACAGCTCAGTATACTCTTTTTCTCCTTAGGAACTTCGATGAGCTGGATGTCCAATCAAACCGCATCCCCTTCGTTCGTTGACTTCTAAATAGCTGGTTAAGGTGGATCGTGTCTCCATATGACTCCAATTACGTAAAGTTACTCGTTTCCAGTTTACTTATTATGGTGTGCGCACTTCTTTTAATATTTTACTTGTTAGTTTTTTTTTGTTAAGAGCGGTTCTACATAGTTAGGAACGACTCAGCAATCACTTGAAATGTTAATATATGGTTGTTAATATTGATTATATCAAATACTAGAATGTTAGCTGATGCAATAGAATGCATTTTTGGAGCTGATTTCTTAATTGTGTTCGGCAGAGAGTTGTGAGGTGAGAGATTAATGATTTTAGTAAGCTCCTGTTTAGCAGGATATGACGTGCGATATAACGGAACACATTGTTTAAATGATGAAATAAGACAAATGATTCGAGAAGGAAAAGCTACTGCCGTATGTCCTGAGCTGTTAGCCGGCTTTGCGATTCCCAGGGAACCTGCTGAAATCATCGGTGGTGATGGTGATGACGTGCTGGACGGAAGAGCTAAAGTTATCGAAAAATCCGGTAAAGATGTTACGAATGCTTATATAAAAGGAGCAAACGCTGCATTAAGGAAAGCTCAAGAAATAAATGCAACAACAATAGTACTTAAAGAATACAGTCCTTCATGCGGTAGTTCTATGATTTATAACGGCAAATTTAATGGTGAAAGAGTCTATGGGATTGGTGTTACTGCTGCTTGGCTTAGAAAAAACGGGATTAAAGTTTTTTCCGAAGAACAGATTTCAGAAGTTTTCAAGTGATTTTTAATCAGGAATCCAAATATAAATTTTACTAAGTACTCTCATCATTCTTACTCCTGTTTTCTTAATCTTTCTTTTGAAAAAAGATAAATATTGAATAAGATTCCAAGGGTCACACATATTTCCAATATAATAAACGATAAATTTTTAGACATTTGCCAAAGCACGATCGAAGCAATGATCACACCGATCAACACAAACCAATGAAAAGTTATAATTACATTACCAATGCTATGATTTAGATCTTTATTCTTGTTGATTTTATTAGTCACAATGATAGGCCTCCTTTTCGTAAGAGCTTTCAATGCTTTTTACAGCAAATATGCTTTCGGAGTGATTGTCGGCTTTTCTTCTATTTTCCTTCGATATCATTAAGTATACTACGAGTTAACAAACTATTTTGTCAAAAAATGATTGATTCCTTCAACCATTGATCCTTTTTTTATTTTATTCACCGTCATTGGGAACTCCTACATGTATCCGTTCAATAAAGAATTATTGAGAAAAACAAATCTAACATTAACATCCGCATAACAACAAACCTCATTATTTGATTTATTATTAAGTTTTGTTGGGTATTCAATCAAAATAAGCGAAGGAGCGACCTTTTCGGGAAAAGCCATAAGATCATATTGTTTTCTTGTGCCCAGAAACAGTCAACACCTCTAACACCATGAAGCCGGCAAAATCGTTATTGTATGAATTCTTTTCCGATGTCGTGAGAAGTTGTCCTGAGATGGCCTGTATAGGAGCAATTTAAAGACGACATGATACAAAGGGATGGAAAAATGGGAAATGCGCGGAAAAACGAAGCCCTGTTTTGGCCGGTTATCTGGGACAAAAAATGGCTGATGCTGCTTGGTATTTTAACGATGCTGGTTGGGACTGTCCTCAGCTTGCTGTCCCCATGGGTCATGAGAACGCTGATTGACGATGTTATCCCGCGAAACAAATTATCACTGCTCTCCATCTACATTCCTGCCCTCATCCTCCTCCCGGTTGTTGCAACTGCGTTTACCGCCGTTCAAACATTCATATTCACTTATATCGGTGGTGAGACTACAGATCATCTACGTGCGAAGGTCATTGCGAAAATCTTGAGGCTGTCCCCAAGGGTGCTGAATAACATGACCGTGGGTGATCTGGTTCATCGAATCACGCGAGTCTGCGGGATGATCGGGGACGTTTATGTAGCAAATCAATTACTTCCGTCCTTGACCAGTATTTTAACCTTTCTGGGGACATTCGCTTTTATGTTATATCTGAATTTCCGTCTGACTCTTGTATCCCTCTCCGTGATTCCTCTCGCCATCACAAGCGCCAGGTTACTGGGTTCATATGTTGAGCGTAATATGACCCGGTCATCAGCATTAATAACGAAGGGGCAGTCATTTTTCACTGAATTAGTGAGCGGTATCAAAACGGTTCAATTGTTTGCGCAAAACACCCAGGAGCAGGCGAGAGCGGATGAATGGCGCCGTCAGCAGAAACCCTTGCGCACAAAAACCAGTATCGCCAATACTTTTTACAGACAGGTATTATCCGTTTTTATACAGTCCCTTGCTATTGGCA
The DNA here is from genome assembly GCF_002802965.1 of Sporolactobacillus pectinivorans. Lineage (NCBI taxonomy): Bacteria > Bacillati > Bacillota > Bacilli > Caryophanales > Sporolactobacillaceae > Sporolactobacillus > Sporolactobacillus pectinivorans. The sequence continues at coordinate 2,571,547 of NZ_NXGA01000001.1, forward strand.
TTGTTTTTTCCACAGGCGTTTATTTTATCGTCAACCACGTACTGACACTCGGGATACTGATTGCTTTCATGATGTACGTCCCTCAACTTTACTCAGGGGTGAACAGCATTCAGGGGATTTATGTCTGGACAAAGAATATTAATCCCACGCTGAAACAGATGCGTGAAACCTTTCTCCTGTCACCTGAGCTGAGTGACCGTCCGAATGCCAGACCCGTGCAGGACGTTAAAGGAACGATTGAATTCCGGGATGTTTCATTCCAATATCAAAATGACCGCAGTGGACTCCATCACATATCGTTCAAGATCGATTCCGGAGAATTTCTAGGGATTGTCGGGCCCACTGGCGGTGGAAAGAGCACCATTCTTGAACTGATCACCCGATTTCTAGATCCGGATACGGGTTCTCTATTCATTGACGGGACTGACATCCGCGACTATCAGCTGGCGGATCTCAGAAGAAACATTGCAGTCGTCTCTCAGGATGTTTTTCTCTGGAATCGGTCGCTCCGGGACAATTTGTCGTACGGCTCACCCCAGGCTACGGAAGATGAAATTAAAGAAGTGGCAAGAATCGTACAGATGGGCGATTTCATCAATGCCCTTCCACAGAAATATGACACGATCGTTGGTGAACGCGGGGTTCACCTATCCGGTGGCGAACGACAGCGTATCTCTATTGCCCAAGCTATTTTACGTCATCCGCAAATTTTATTACTGGATGAACCTTCCTCTGCCCTCGATGCCAATACTGAGCAGGCCATACAGCAGTATGTCGAGAAATTATTCCATGGGAAAACGTTAATCGTTGTGGCACACCGCCTGATCACAGTACGCCACGCCTCCAAAATCATCGTGGTGCAAAACGGGACGATCATTGAACAGGGTTCACACCAGGACTTGATGAACGCTCACGGTGTCTATCAAGAGATGTGCCTCAAACAGCAGATACGATGAGGGCTAGTGTGCCTCTATATGACTTTGAATTAGGAATTGTCTTGGTAAAAAAAGTTTCATTGAGCCTATGAGTGCATCATCTCAAATGGGCTCTTTTTTTGTCGGACGCTTTTCATGTTCATCAACATCAACGAACTCTTTTTTACGATCTGTAAATAGTCCAAAAATAGATGAAAGTAGAATAATGAATCCGGCGGCTCCAAAAGTCTTAGTGAATGCAGTAACACTCTTTGCGTTTTTGCTAGTGTGTAACTCTTTCATTAATTTTTCAACTCGAATTTGTTGATCATTCAAATTAAAAAGCCTCAATATTTTATCTGACCCGTTCGACAAAGCGATATGATCGTTATTATTCAGAACACCTTTTTTGACATCACGCACAATCATTTTTTTAACTGACGGCTGGATTTGCGAATGGCTAATGGTTGTTATGGCCTGATTTTCTATTTGTGCTTTTGCGGTGTCGATGTTGTGACTCATCATGCCCACGAGTAGGGCAATCCCCATGCAGGTGCCTAATTGTCTGGCCGCATTAACCATTCCTGAAGCAATACCGGCTTTTACTTGTGGTACGAATTGTACGGATGAAACGATGGCAAGGCTGGATAATCCAAAACCAAAGCCCAGTACAATCATATCTAGAATCATGACAGCAATTGTTGTATTGAATTTTAGTTGAGCTAGCATGAACAAGCTGATACTCATGAATAAAACACCAGCAAAAATGACTGGCCGATAGTCGTATCGCTGAGCTAACATACTGCCTAAAGGCATCGCGATCATCACCATCAAAGATGTGAACATGATGATGTATGCCGCATGAAGTGTGGTAAGATGACGTATGTTCTCCAAGAAGAAATTAAAAATCACTGACGAACAGATGATTGAAAATCCACAAATAAAGTATACAATCACTGATGCCGTAAATGTACGTTCTCGAAAAAGAGTGAGTTCAAGCAGTGGTTCTTCCATTCTCTGCTCTACAAATGTAAACAGGGCCAACGAAAAAAAAGTACCCGCAATCATGAACAATATTGGACGTGAAGTCCAGCCATAGTCGTACCCTTTAAGTAACACAAAAGTCAATTGAAATAAACCCATCGTTAGAAGAATCATGCCCAGCCCATCAATTTTTTTCGATAGAGTGTCGTCATAGGATTCAGTGAAGCAAATTGATGTAAGAACCAATGTGACAATAACAATGGGAACATTGACAAAGAAAATGGCATGCCATGTCGTGAATCTAATGATTAGTCCGCCAATCGGAGGACCGGCTGCCGCGGCAACAGCAGCAACTGCTCCAATGACACCCACTGCCTGGTTGGCTTTTTCCCTGCCAAATAAGTCTACCGAAAGCGGGATCATAACTGGTGTTGCAATCGCACCGCCAAGCCCTTGAATCATCCGCATGATGATCAGAAATAACAGCGAGTGCGCCAAACCACATAATACCGATCCTAATCCAAAAAGCAGTAAACCAATGAGCATGATTCGTTTACGTCCCAACTGATCTGCTAGTTTTGATGCCGGAATCATAGATACTGACAAAACTAATACATAGATCGTGCTTACCCAATTACTGTCAATTAGGTTAGCGTGAAAATAGCTCGTAATCGTAGGTAATGCGATATTCGTAATCGTTGTATCGAGTGTCACGATAAACATAATCATGGAAAGGGCTGTGAGCCCCAGTATATTTTTCACTTTTTCGCTTAACAATAGAAAGCACCTCTATGTCTTTATTTATAAACGAAACAATTTACTTGGTAAACAAAATGAGTAAAAAAAATGACCCAATGATTTGTTTCAGGAAAAAATTATTGTTATCTGCTCCGTTCGACGATAATTGACTTGAATAGTTGTTCTGTTTCGCTTCCCAGTTTCTCTATCTGAACTAATACATCGTTTGGAACAGTTGCATAGATATCGGCAAACTGCTGATTCAAGTGTTTTCTATAATGCTGGTGGCTACTATATGCTCTTTGGCCAATAGCTGTCAGGCTTAATACCCTTTCATTTTCAGAATCAGGGGCAAATTTTTTGATCACCAGCCCTTTTTTCACCAGATTTTGAACCATTTTAGTTGTGGCGCCCTTAGTAATGTTCAAGTATCCAGACAACTTGGTTAGATTGCTGTTTTCATGATCGCCAATAGCTGCAATCATATGGATTTCTGAAGGGTGAAGCATAATTTCAGTGCCATATGAATCAGTTGTTTTTTCAACCTCGTTATAGAGACTGACAATGCTTTCAAACTGTTTAATTAGGCTATTAACTAATGCAGTATCGTTCATGTATTTCTCCTAAACAGTTTACTTGGTAAATAAATGATAAGTCCGTTTTCAGCTTATGTCAAATGAAACCATTTTTATACCGTGAATGCTTCATTCCCTTCAATGCCATAAATCATTGTCCTGAATGGCAGTAAAACTATTAAATTTTCAAAAAACGATGTACCTTCCCTACTGCAAAGCAAGCATGAGTCGTGCGACAAACTTTATCCCTCTACGGAGAAAACGCCGACTTTTTTCTCTGAGAGCGTCATTTCTCTTTCTAACTCCATTCCGATATTCTTGGCCACTTTTTGCGAAGCAATATTTCCATTTTGAATGAGAGCAATAAATCGACGCATTCCGCAATTGGATTTTCCATAATCAAGCAATGCTTTCGCCGCTTCAGTCGCATAACCGTTGTGCCAATAGTTGCGGGCAATCCAGTACCCAATTTCAATTTCCTTAACCCCATTAATGACTTGAGGTACAAGACCGGCGTGTCCGATCTTGACATTATCTTTTTTTCGGGTTAAGACCATTAGCCCAAAGTCCGGGTTTATTTTATAAGAACCGTAAATCCAGTTTAAAAATTGCTTTGCACCTTCCCGATTATGGGTTTTTCCACTCCCTATGAAACGGACTTCTTGAGGATCAGAAAGCAGTGACAGTAAAAAATCAAGGTCATTATCATTATATTGACGAAAGTGTAATCTTTCAGAAGTGAGATTCACCAAAATTCCCTCCTTCAATTTTTTCTTATAAACAGGAATGCTGGTTTGTAATAATTTTTAGGAAAACACGATGAAACTTGCAAAGACTATGAAACTATCTATTGCTAAGTAAATCCTTTGCTCGCAGAAAAAAGTACCAAATTAATTCAGTGTCCGGTCAAATACTTTTTGCCATTTTTTATTTCTGTAACCCATTTGACTATAAAATTGATGCGCTTTTTCTCTTGTCCCGCCCGAACGTACCCTGATGCCAAAATATCCCTGTTCCAATGCCCATTTTTCGCACGCTTTTAACAAGATTTTCCCTATGCCAAGTCGTCTGTGCCGGGAGTCAACAACGATTCCGCCAAGTTCCGCATAGACTCCTTCAAGCAAATGTTTACCGAAAATATGTGCCCACCCGGAAACTAATCCATCCTCATCTTCATAGACAAATAGTGCATGATCATTATTTTCCAAGATGTATTGAAGTCTTTCCTTGATTTCTGCTTCGCTTTCTTCATAACCGAGCTGGGAGCATAAAGTCCTCAGTTCCTTCACATCGGATATCTGCGCCGTCCTGATCACTTTAAATATCACCTCTATAAAAACTATGAGTAGCGTTACCTATTCAAACGGGTAACGCCCAGACATCTGAAATGTTACACAGATGAACTAAATAATTAACGTTTTTCACTTCTGCAATAATAATTCGCCTTCTCGAATGAGGCAGGCACGTAACCCATCTGTGTTAGCGCAATTATACGCTCTTCTGCGTCCGGAATCGCTTTGGTAAGAATCCACGTTACATCGAAATCCTCATAAAAATGCCGATTGGCTATTTCTAAAATACCACAGATCGTCTGCCGATTTTCGCAGTTGCTCTGTAAATCAATCCGCAACACTCCATGTGAGCCAATGTCAGCCAAAATTCCTCTGTTGAACATTTCAACCGTGCCGACTTTTTCGGATGTATCATTTTGCATAACCGTCCAGCGCACAAACCATTTTGTCTGATAGGATCTGTCCCAAAAACTAATCTCATTCTGCATTTGTTCCAAGGTTGTGAAATGAAAATCGCCGGGACAATTGTCAGCGTTGAAAAATGGAATGGCTTTTTCATCAGAGTAACATCTGAGCAGATCCTCTGCATCCTCCGTTGTAGTCTGTTTCAAAGTTACTGTTTCATTTTGATAAAACGGACACTCCTCATAAATATTCTTGTGTTTCATAACCATACCTCCTTGTTTTTCTCCAGCATAGCAGAGGAATGGCGACAACATGCTGTCACAGTTCTTTGTAAAGTTGCAAAATTTCCGTGCATTTTTGGCAAAGACGTTCTTTTAAGTTCTCCGGCTCGATGACTTGTACCAGATTTCCGAGTGATAGCAAGGTACTAAACCAAAGTTGCTCATTTTCAGGAAGATGCAACTTCATTATAAAATCGCCGTTCTCATTTTCTGTTTCAATCACACCGTTCAGATATTCTATCGCCCGCATTCTGATTTCTGCTTTGCAAAGGAGGCGAATGTCGCTATATTTTCTACAGTCAGTTTCTTCATGCTGTTGCAAAAGCGTATCCGCGGAGTCATGTTCATGAGAAATTTGCCGGTCAGTCAAATGAATATTTTCCATGCGGACCAGCTTATACAACCGGTAGTCCTCTCTCGCAGGCAGATAGGCCAACAAGTACCAGGTATACCATTTGTACGCCAGTACGATGGGTTCAACTTCCGGCACGGTAATAAGATTGTCAGAATTGGTGTAATCAAAAGTAACGATGCGTTTCGTTCCGATGGCTTTTTCAAGCATTTCTAACTTGCGGCTGGTTTCATTGCCCTCTTTCAAAGTGCTGAAATCAAGAAAAATATTGGCGTCTGGCTTTTGTTGCGGAAACAGTGCGATCATTTTTTCAAGCGTGTCATCGACCACCGGATTATCATAAGCGGAGGCCAGCCCTCTCAGAGCTGTAATGATAAAAGAATAATCGCTTTGTCCTGCAACCTGCCGTTCCATTTTAAAACGATCGAGGATCTCGTATCCGCCATTCATACCATAAGCGGAAACAACCGGAATTCCCGCCTGGCACAGCGTGTCGATGTCGCGCTGGATCGTCCTGAGTGAAACTTCATACCTCTCGGCGAACGTTTTCGCGCTGACCCGGCCATGATTCAGTAAATAAATAGTTATGCCAAGCAACCGGTCAATCTTCATACAGACAACTCCATTATTTTGTTCTACGGTCCAAGTTCTCTCTCAATCCAAGACATAATACGAGTTTAATTTATTTATGCGGAAAATAATGCTCCGGTTCTATCGATATTTTTTAATATTCGTTATGTACACATGATTAAGACTTGACAACACTGCAGCCTTTAATCAGGATGCAGACATAAAAAAGCAGTGGATCACGCCCGGTTCAAGTAACGTAAAACCATCCGTTTTCAAAAAATTAAAAGCAACAGGTTTCCGACCAGTAAAGCGATATGAAAAACAAAAAATATTTTAAAACAGACGTTGGCACTGAAACTTTTATTAAATGGGACGCAAAGAAGCATGACAAGAGGAGAAAAAAACAAGGCGATACTTTTGTTCAATGTCCACTGCATATAACCGCCAATTTCCATTTGGATCAATCGCGGTGCAAAGGGATAGAAGATTAAGGAAAGTAGAATCGAGACGATAAGGAATACCCATCTTGTTCTTTTTTGCATGTATCGGTTAAATAGATCAAAAAAGTAAAACCGCATCCCGGGGCTCCTCCTTTATTTAATTCAAGTAGCCAATCGGCCGAAAAAAATTCATGATTCTCGCTTCTATTATATTTTTCAGATCAGCATTTTTCAAATGAATTATCGCAGTTGTTGATTCCTCCCTACTTTTTGTTGATTCTGCCATCGTTTGTGTCGATTGTTTCACCTGTTGTGTCGATTCTGATCATGTTTTCGTCGATTCTTCCACAAATTGTGTCGATTAGATTAAAGCCATGTTTCCGTTGATAGTCTTAATTGATGGCGTTTTTTAAGATCCGTCCCTTTGAAAAATAAAAAAGAAATGCGCTGCCTCGTGTCGAATTAATAAGTATACCTATATATCGAGGTGTTGAAATGATCCTTAAGAAATTGAAAATCCCGTATCATGTGCTTCAACTTGAATCTGTAGTGCCCCGTTTACGACACGGACCGACGCATGAAAAGCTATCAGAAAAGCTCAGAAGGTATCAGTCGGGTTTTAATGGTGAGAAATCAGTCTGTTATCCGCTCAGTTTTCTTCCCCAAGATGACTATCACCTGATTCACGATCTTCGGTTATGCGATGGTACCCACCACTTTCAAATGGATTGGCTGATCATTCATACAAATTTTATCACTTTGCTGGAAATCAAAAATTTAGCCGGCATGATCACACTCGATACACGGCTGAATCAAATGAAACGTGAGCTCAATGGAAAAACTGAACTATTTAATGATCCATTAGTCCAAGCCGAAAACCTGAAAGATCTACTGAATATCTGGATCCGGCAGCACAACCTCTGCTCCATCCCAATCTATGAATTCGTCGTTTTCTCTTCTCCACATGCATACGTTCAAACAACGAGTCATGATGACCCTGCTCTTCGAAAAATAGTCAAACCCGCAAATCTGAAACGAACGATAACGGCGTTACCCCAAGTTGATTCACGGCATTCACTTACAAAGGAAAAACTGCTGACCTTGGGACATGATATGGTAAGCAGCCACCAAACACGTAAACCCAATCTATTTCAATCAGAAAATCTTTCAGTGGATGATATTATGCCTGGTGTCAGATGTCCAAACTGTGGAAGGTTACAAATGAAGAAAGTTGAAGCTTCCTGGTTCTGTTCATCGTGTAAAACATTATCAAAGCATGCCGGAATCACGGCATTGCGTGATTACTACCTCATAAACGGCCCCAAAATCACTAATCAGCAATGCAGAAATTTTTTATTAATGGACTCTGCTTCTTCAGCGAAACATTTGCTGCAATCCTTGAATTTAAAATATAAGGGCGATAATCGTGGGCGCGTTTATTTTCTGTCTTTTACCGATCTTGATTAAATTTCGATTTGGCTCCATTTTTAGTTGGTACAGATACTAAAACAGTTGATTCTATAAACCAAATTGTTACATTCAGTAAATTAAAGGGACGCCTTTTCACCTCCGACGTGTGAAAAAGCGTCATTTTTGTACACATTCTGAATTATGGTGCATGTGTCGATTTTTGATCTATTTATGTTGATTTTAAAACCAGTTACGTCGATTTCACTCCACTTAATGTCGATTCCTCTTCTGTTTACGTTGATTTTGCTACTCTTTGTGCCGATTTCGCTGATGTTTCTGTTGATTCCATTGCTGCTGACAGGCTGCTTTCCTTTAATCATGCGTCAAACCGATAACCCGCACCCCAGATTGTGATGATATATTGCGGGTTCGACGGATCCGCTTCGATTTTCTCCCGGAGCTTGCGGATATGTACGGTGACGGTGGTCAGATCCCCCATCGAGTCAAGGCCCCAGAGTCGTTCAAACAAGTGCTCCTTGCTGAAGACATGATTTGGGTGTGTGATGAAAAACAGTAGCAGATCAAACTCTTTTGCTGTCAGTTCAGTTTCTTTTTCATTAACAAAAACTTGCCGGGAACCCCTGTCGATTTTTAAGCCGCGGACATTTAGCGTGTTTGACTGCTTCCGCCCCGACAGCCGTTCATATCTGGATAGATGTGCCTTCACTCTGGCCACAAGTTCCCCCGGGCTGAACGGCTTGACCATATAGTCATCTGCTCCAAGTCCAAAGCCGCGGATTTTATCGATATCCTCTTTTTTTGCTGAGACAAATATGATCGGTATTTCTTTTGTTTTTCGGATCTCCCTGCAAATGTCGAAACCGTCTCTTCCCGGCAACATCAGATCAAGGATGATCAACTGATAGTCTTCAGTCAGTGCCTTCATCAGGCCGCGGTCTCCCGATGTCTCAATTTCAGCCTGAAATCCGTTGATTTCCAGATAGTCTCGTTCCAGTTCGGCAATACTCTGTTCATCTTCAACAATCAACACTCGTTTCATTCCGGTTCACCTTTTTGTGCCTTAAAGTTTTTGATTGTAAAACAAATTCTTGTACCTTCATGAACGGTACTCTCCGCCCATACCTCTCCACCATGGTCTTCAACGATCCGTTTGACGATGGCCAGTCCGACCCCGCTTCCTCCAGTTTTACTGTTTCTGGATCGATCAGCCCGGTAAAAGCGATCAAAAATTTGCGACAGTGCTTCCCTTGAAATGCCTGTCCCATTGTCTTCAATCCAAACAGCAACATGATCCCTGCTCTGAATGAGGCTGATTCGAACTTTCGTCTGATCTTTGTCGCTGTATTTTATGCTGTTGCCGACAATATTGGTGACCACTCGTTTCAGCTTTTCTCTGTCACCCAAAATCAGATATCGACTTCCCTCGTCAGCATGAAAAGTCAGAGAAACTCCTTTATTTTCAAGATCAAATTGGATTTCTTCAATGAGATCGGACAAAAATTCTTTCAGATCCACCTTTTCAAAATGATACGGCAAGCGATTCATGTCCAGTTTTGAATATAATGCAAGCTCATCGATCAGTTGGTCCATATCGATTGATTTCGCGTAGATCGTATTTAAGTAACGCGCCATCTTTTCCGGCGTATTGGCAACACCGTCGCGTATTCCTTCAACGTAACCCTTAACGGACGTGATCGGTGTTTTCAAATCGTGCGAGATGTTGGCAATGACTTCCTTTCGATTTTCCTCATATCTGATCTGCCGTTCAATCGAATCTTTTAATTTTCGGCGCATCATTTCGAATGCCCGGGAAAGTTTACCCAGCTCATCTTTTTTATTCGTATCGATCTGAAAATCGAGATCGCCTTCTCCGATTTTCTGAGCGGCCCGCGTCATCGTGTTCACAGGCCTGATGATACTTCTGGATACAAAATAAGTGAGCAGCCCATTCGTTGCAATTAGGATCAGAAGCAGAAAAAGAAAGAGGATCGGAAATATCGTTAATCCCGGGCTGCCGTCCGCCCACGCGTCACGGACAATGAACAGAGTGGCCGCCGCCCCGTCCGGATAGTAAAAATCATAAGACTGCACGTGAAAGGGACGGTGACTAATCCACAGATTTGGCCACGGATTAGCCGGTTCCGCCCCAAACCCGGGCAGATCCTTAGCCGGCAGCTTTTTTAATCCAGATGACTGAAACATGATCTGCCCGTTTTTTCTTAAAATCAGCGATGCATGATGACTGTTCAGCTTCCTGCTGATTGGTGTGATGTAGTTCCGATCATCCAGTCGATCAGGAGACAAAGAAGCTGTCTTTTTAAGCTGGGCAAACTCGTCGTTTACTAGCCGGGTATCCGTGTTCGACGTACTGCCGGCCGGATTCCACGGCAGTCCCACACTCCCCAAGAAAAGATTAAACAGCAGCATTGCCGCGACTATAAATAGAAATACGGGGATCAGGATCATCGCTATATTGGATAATACCAGCCGTTTCCGGATCGACATCATTCCACCTGCTTCCGACTTAATCCAGTAAAGTGTATCATATCATAAACCATTCAGTCACATACAGAAAGACACCGCGCTGGAATGCCGGGCGGTGCCGATCGATGTTATTTCTTTTTAAGATTCGCTTTGATTTTGTGGAATTCATTTTCATCGATCTCACCATTAACATACCGCTTCTCAAGCAGATCCATCGAGCTGTCCATGCCTTGCCGGCACCAGTAGGCTCTTTGGTGTCTCGCAATATTACCGACAATAAAAACAATGATCAGAAAGAAAAGAAAACCAAACAACGGAAAAGGGAAAAATGCTGCATAATGCATGTCAACCACTCCTCGAAGAATTTATTAAAATCTCATCTACAACGAACAGAATAACGCAGACTCCTTAACAGCCGCTAAATGAGAGATTAAATAATTCTTAAGTCGTGCAACTTTGACTCATCAATCAATCTCATTTTCCGAAGTAATAAACCAGCAGAATAATCACCACAATCAGCATCAGGGATCCTTGCAACCACCCCGCAATAAACCAGGTTTTCCAAGTGGAATCTCGCTCCGACCATTTTATTCTGCTCTTTTTCGCCATTTTGCTTCTCTCCTTTGAACTCGACCGTTTCTTACGCCCATCGAAAGAGCCGTACCGCGAGAATGCTGAAAACGACAGCCATTCCGGCAAGTACTCCAACATCAAGACCAGGAGCGTTGACTGCCTGCCCCCTCCATTCCGCTGTCAAAAGATCATTCACATAATGCAGCGGCAGACATTTGGCCAGAAGTTGTAATTTTCACTCTAGACGGAATTTCTGCTTGATCATTCGGGCTGCTTCTTCCGCGCTTAGTTCTGTATTATTGATTCGCAGATAGTTTTTTTCGGTTATTTCTCCTTCTGTCGAATTTAACCGATATTTTTCCATCGCATCGAGTAATTCGTGTTCAGATGCGACGATGTCCCGCTTTAATTGTTTTTGTTTCAGCCTGTTGGCCGTCCTGTTCCGTTTTAACCGTTCTTCGACACTTGCCTCGAGTTCTACAAAATAGATGTCGGCACCCGAAGAGCGAAAGACATCGCATGCTCTTTGAATGTAGTTCCATTTTTCGGGGTCATCAAACTTCCAGACCGTGGTGAAAATAATGCCGCACTGACCGCTTTTTGCATACGTTCGGAATATTTCTTCACGAAACATATGGCACAGCTGCCACATTTCACGGGTAAAGCCGAACAAAGGAACTAGCAAATCGATGGTCATATGGTTATGGAATAATTTCAAATCCGTTATTTTTGTCAGTTCCTGTCCAACCGTCATTTTTCCGACGGCCTGAGGCCCAAAGAGCAGGAGAAATTTCATTTAAGTCATCTCCATTTCTGTCCAGTACAGATCATTCTATTGAATCGATGCTTTTTCCTTTGTGATTCTGCAATTTTGGAAATCTGTGATGCCTATACAGAAAAGAGGTGCTCACCTCCGCACCTCTTTTAAATGCACATTATTCATTTCACGGCAAGGCATAGGAATAAAATCACCCTCATGTTCCGGATGTCGTTTCTATTGCCGGGCTTTTTCATATCATTTTTTATCACCGTAACCATTCGGGTGTTTTTGGGCCCACGTCCACGCGGTTCCGATCATATCATTCATATTGCCGTATCGCGGTTTCCAGCCTAAAATTTTTCTTGCCTTGTCACTGTTTGCCACTAAGGCATCCGGATCGCCACCGCGCCGCGGTGCAATTCTGACGGGAATCGGCTTCCCAGTTACTTTCCGGGCTGCTTCAACCATCTCACTCACCGAAAACCCGGCTGATGATCCTAGATTGAACGCTTGACTCGGATTGCCCTTCTCCAAATAATCAAGTGCAAGGATGTGGGCATCTGCTAAATCAACGACATGAACATAATCACGAACGTTGGTACCATCCGGTGTATCATAGTCGTTGCCGCAAATATCGAATACTTTCCGTTGTCCCAGCGACGTTTGCAGGATAATTGGAATAAGGTGGGTTTCCGGCTGATGATCTTCACCGATGCTTCCATCCGCTTTGGAACCGGCGACGTTAAAGTACCGAAGAGCTACAAACTTAATACCGTAAGCAACATCCGCCCAATGAACGATTTTTTCCATCATTAATTTACTTTCACCATACGGATTGATGGGCTTTTGCGGATCAGCTTCTTCTATTGGAATTTGTTTGGAAACACCATAGGTCGCGGCAGTTGAAGAGAAGACCATTTTTTTAACACCTTGTTCCTGCATGACTTCAAGCAAGGTGATCATACCGCCAACATTATTGTCAAAGTACTTCAATGGATGCTTCATGGACTCCGGAATGACCGAGAAAGCATCCATGTGAATAACTGCATCAACCTTCTCTTTCTTAAAGACATCAATTAAAAATTGTTTATCTCTTGTATCCCCTTCGTAAAAACTTGCCTGATCATTCACGGCCGCACGATGCCCGGTTGAAAGGTTGTCAATCACGGCAACATCCCTTCCTTTTTCAATCAGGCGGCTGACCATGTGAGAGCCAATATAGCCCGCACCCCCAGCAACTAAAATTGTCATTACGACACTTCCAATCTACTAATTTTAATTCCCGGCTGTGATTATTTTTTGTGAGTCTGGATTGTCCTGCTCGCTTCCTATAAGACCATTATTCACCATTCCAAAGGTGTGAAAAAGTGTAGAAAATAAATAATGGCTTCACCTTTTTGAAGAATACCTCGGGCGTTGTCCCCGAATGACCGTGATCACGCGTTCTCCAACCGGATAAGGTCTTCAAAGCAAAAAAGCCATTTGAATCTGTTTTACTTGTTTGTTCTATGCAAAGCAGTCATACGTGGATTGGAAATACAGAAACGTCCGGGGGCCGGATCCACAGTTTGCTGAAATCCGCCCAACCGTACGCGTTCATCTCGATTCCGGCAAGTTCTTTCGAAAAAGTTGAAGCACTTCCAGCATGATAATTGAACAGGATGAACAGATTACGGCGTATATAGTCCTCCGTTTCATCGATTACTTTTCGGCGGACAGCCCAATCTGTGCACAGCATCAATCGATTGGCGAGATGATCCAGAACCTTGCGCTGATCTTGATTAAGAAAACGACGTAGAAAAACCGTTTTATCCCTTAGCAGACTGACAAAACCAAGCTCCAAGTCCTCCTCGAAAATCTCTCCGCACAGCAGCAGATCTGCGCTGCGGTCAATTCCCCGGTCAAAAAATTGGGTCATGGCAAAGGGATGAATCTTAAGATTTAAACCAACTGTTTCTGCCCTTCTGCGCAACCACTCGGCATCCTCAATGCTGCCCTTCTGATCGAAACAGAATAACTGCATCATTTCACCGTGATAACCGGATTTTTCAAGCAATGAACCCGCTTTTGCCAGTGGAAGGCTTGTGACAGACGATTTGCGGCTTGTTTTTCTGAAAAAACTATCTGCGGGCTCTTCACGGTCACCCTTCAGCTCCTGAATCAGCTTAGATCGGTCACATATGATTCTAAATGCTTGCCTGAAATAAAAATCCAGCTGAGCGCCGCTTTTGTTGAAATTGAAAGCAAGATAACGGCAGCCAGATAAGCGTGAGAAATAATGATGACTGGTTTCCTCACCGTAATACGATCCTCCATGGTCAGCCGGATAGAAACTGACATGATCAGATTTGATATCCGTTCGATAGACGGCAATCCTGTCAATCAATGCCTGTTCACGAAAATACCCTTCAAACCGTTCAAGGATCAGTGAGTCTTCGGACTTCTGAACGAGTTTGAACGGACCCGTTCCCGACATATGGTTCTGCTGAAAACCAATGTCTGAGGGCAAAATGGCCGCGTGCAGCGAGCTTAAGAGATGCATCAGAAAACCCATCGGCTTTGAAAAAGTTAACGTGACAGCATATCGTCCGTTCTTTTCCATTCCGATGAGATTTTCAAAATACCAGGCGCATGGGCTTGATTCCGCCTGAATCCTGTGGAAGGTAAAAAGAACATCCACTGCAGTCAGCTCCCGGCCATGATGAAAGCGCACGCCTTTGCGCAGATAAAAAGTCCATTGTTTTTGATCCGGACTGCAGATCCAGCTATGTGCAATATGAGGTTCAAAATGACAAGTCTTCAGATTAAAACGGACTAATGAGTCAAAGATCTGTCTAGAAAAATGAGCCTCGGTCGTGACCGAAGCTTGCAAAGGATCCAGTGCGGAAAGCTCCCGGCCAAAAGGAATGCGGATCACATCCTGGGGATAGGGATGAGCATGTTCCGTATGCAATCCAAACTGTTCGGTAAGAAATCGGCGCAGGTCGTCAGCTGTTCGGCCCGTTAAGCTAGGGTTGTCCAAGAGTTTGATCGCCCTGTTGAGCTGTCCCTGTTCGATCCACTCTATTGCCTGCTGCTGTAGCAGATCAATCAGCTTTTTATAGAAAATGATTTGCGATTTGTGCCCGCGCCCTTTCCCAGGCTGCCATGCAATCCAGCCGCGTTCCTGCATTTTGCGGAGAACCAGTTTGGTATTCCGCTCGCTGCAGCAAAGCACCTCAGTAAGTTCCTTAAGAGACACGGCCTGAGGTTCATCCATTTTATTCCGGCTGAATGGATAGCAGCTGACGTACTGTTCGATTAATCCCATTTAATCGCCCCGTCTCTATCTCAATAAACGCTAAAAAAGGTGAAAGATCTGATTTCAGTTTACACTTTTTCTTCCCCTTTTTTAAGGGTAGCATATGAACCAAAAGAAGGGGGCCAGATCATGCTGCATTCATTACATCGAAATATCAGAATCCGTCTGATTATTTCTTTCTTATCCGTATGTGTCAGCAATATGGTTTTTCCATTTATGGCGATGTACTTTGCACAGGCCTTTGGTCCGGCGCTGGCCGGAATACTGCTTTTAATGAATGTGATCATTTCTGCTTCGGCCAGCTTTGTGGGTGGTTATCTGAGTGACCATTTCGGAAGAAAACCAATGATGATCATTGCCCAGGCAATAGAAATCGCCGCATTCGCTGGTATGGCTCTGGCCAATTCCGGTTGGTGGGTTTCTTCAGTTTTTACTTTTTTAATGATGGTCGTACAAAATTTAAGCAGCGGATTGATGCATCCCGCTGAAGAAGCCATGCTGATCGATGTCAGCACTGAAGAAAATCGTCGTTTGATGTACAGTATTAATTACTGGTCCACCAATTTCGGTATGGCAGCCGGTGCTGTCATCGGCGGTTTCTTTTTTGGATCGTACCGGTTTGCGCTTTTTCTCGTCCTGACCATTTCTTCAATCATCGTTTTGTCCCTGATCATTCTTTGTATGACTGAAGTCTATCAACGCCCGGAATCTTCAATCAAGGGTGCTTCGCCGTTCTCGATTCTCTCCCACTACTCAAAGGTTGTCGCAGATCGCGTGTTCATCTTATTCTGTATCGGCAATCTACTCGTGCTTTCACTTGAATTTCAGACCACGAATTACATCGCTGTGCATTTGGAAAAAAGCTTTAAAACTATTACTCTGAATCACTGGCTTAGTCTGGACAGCTATACCATGATCAGCTGGATGCGAATTGAGAATACATTGCTTGTCGTCATTCTCGCTCTGATTATCGCCAAATGGACAAAACGGTGCTCTGCTCCTTCGGTCTTTCTTATCGGGCTGCCTATTTATTCCCTTGGCTATGCGATCCAGGCTTTCAGCAATCAGTGGGCCTTGCTGACTTTTGCTGTATTCTTTGCAAGTATAGGAGAACTAATGTATGTTCCGGTCAGCCAGAGTCTGATTGCTTCCCTGACAAAAGCAAAAACCAGAGCTTCTTATATGGCCATCTATGGTTTTGTTTTTCAAGGTTCTAAATTGTTTGGCGCAATAGGGATCATCATCGGAGCTTTCCTGCCGCCCGTCATCATGGCCTTGCTTTTCCTGCTCGCGGGTCTGGTTGGTTTATGCTGTTATCTGAAAGTCTATCGTCAGAAATCGCAGGCATAAGTAATATGTGCCAAGCACCAAGACACGAACACTCTAAGATCCGTTCCCGATTTTTTATCTAAGATAGATGTCGTTCAGTTAACGAAGTTACTTCATTCTGTTATTGCGCCATCAACAGGAAATTGTAATACTCACATTGTTCACTACTCATCGCTTTTTAAGTTGTTAAAAGAATTTCTACCATGCAGATACAATTCTCCAATCACAGCCAGCACAATCGGATAAAGAATGGCCCAGCCACTAAAAAGAAATATGGCTATACTTGTGAATAAAGAAATAAGCGCCATAAACCAACCAGTCGTTAAGGGCTTCAAAATTTTAATGGCGGCCAGCATTGTAAAGATATAAGATACGATAAAAACCGTACCGGGTCCCTTTAAGAGTGTTCCAATACTAGGTTTAAGCCATCCAAAAATGACTAAAACACCGAAAAATACTGTCCCGAGCGCAGCTAAAACCCTTGCCGGCGTTAGGTGTTTTGGATGTAAAACCGCAAAAAAAGATGGAAAGTTTCCATCTCTCGCCTGAGCATATACCATTCTTGAAAACCCGGCAATGTTTGCATGCACGGTACTGAAAGTAATAAACAGAGCCAAAGCCGTAGTAAAAAAAGCGCCTGATGCTCCTAAACTTTTTGACACTAGCATGTTTAATGAAGCGATATGATTTCCACCATATGAATGGGTCCCAATGGTTACGAAAGAAATGGAAATGTATAAAACTGAAATACAAGCTGCGCCTAATAATAAGCTAATAGACATATCCCTTTTAGGATTTTTAAATTCCTCTGACAAAGGAGTAATCATTTCCCAACCCACAAAAGAGAAAAAAACCATCACGGACGTTGAACCTAATGAAAACCATCCATGGGCAACAAAAGGATAAAATGCGCTGAATTTTACGTGAGGAATGGAGACAATAATTGCGGTAACAAGCAGACTGAGAATCATAAAAATGGCAACCACGCTGACTTTAGAAGAAACTTCAATCCCTTTCATGTGTAAAAGCAAGGAGGTTGCGAGCATCAAAAGGGCGATGCCAATGACTTCCCAAGTATCTAGCGGTTCAATATAGTTTATGTAGTAAGCCCCCGTTAACGCAATCGTCGGAACGCCGACAGGAACGGAGCCAAGCATGATCCAGCTGAGTATTGAACTTGCGTGAGAGCCGAACGCTGTTCTGACATATGCTGTGATGCCCCCGGCACTGGGAATTAATCTCGCAAGATGTGCCATTGTCATTACAATAGGAAAAGACAATAAGGACATGAAAATCCATGACAAAAGAGAAGCCGGCCCGGCACTATTTGCAGTAATCGAAGGCAGAACCAAAATGCCACAGCCAAGCACTGCCGAAATTGTTAAAGTCGTGCCTTGCACCCAAGTGATGGTGCGATTTAATGATTGTTGCTTCAAAATGTTCTCCTCTTTGCTCTATGTATTTTTATTAATTATAGATGGCTTCACCAGGCAGGCACATGGTATGATTAATTTATTAAGCGATGATCGGTAAATAAATTAACGGAAAAGATAACAATTTTATTAATAATTAAGGCGGATGATCTTGAATGGATGAAATTGACTTAGGCATTCTCTCAGAATTGCAGGAAAATGCCCGCCTGACAATGATTGAGTTGGGTAAAAAAGTAGGTTTAACCTCTCCTTCAGTTACAGAACGTGTCAGGAGACTGGAGGAACAGGGCGTGATAAAGAAATACACTGCCCAGATTGCTGCGGAAAAACTAGGTAAACGTGTTACTGCTTTTATTCTGATGGAGCCAAGGGATTGTAAGAAATATGCGCAATTCGCTACCGGGCATCCGGATGCTATTGAATGTCACCGGATTGCCGGAATGTACAGTTATCTAACAAAAGTTGTGACAGAGTCTGTTCATACACTTGAGGACTACATTAACGATTGCCTGAAGTTTGGAAAGCCGACAACGTTGATCGTCTTATCTTCACCACTTGAACAGAAGCCTATAAAATCAAATACCCAGTAATCAGCTGGATAAGGCTTAATCTTGAGGAACGTGATGCACGATGAAAAAGAATGCGTATTCAGTGACGGACAAAATTAAGATTTGTATTTTCGGATTAATGACTGCCGGATCCCTTATTATGATGATTATTTCTTTATTGAGAGGCTTCAATTCTTTTAGTCACGCGAGCTTGTTAATCACCAGCGTGCTCGTATTGATCAGTTCTTCTCTTTCACTTTACCGGGCATTGCGTCAATCAGAGCTTTGGTGAAGTCGTCTGCCTTCACAAAAAATATGAAAATTCACTCTACCGCAACAGATCATCCGGTTGCCCGAGTGTGCCAGATCTAAAAGCTCATACAAATCGCAAAAACGTATTTATTCGGTTTTTCACCCGTTTTGTTCCACCCGCCAATATTTTCCCTGAGCTCTCCTGAGACTGAAAATCACATGTATTTCTCTGATCCTCTTGTAAACCGGATTAAAGTCATTTATACTAATCATTGTACACATTGTGTATATTGTGCATACCCATTGATCACAATAGTGAGGCTTTTGCGTGAAAATAATTTTAAAAAATACTTCGGATCTGCCTTTATATCAGCAAATTAAGGATCAGATCAAAACGGCTATTCTGAATAATGAGTTAAAAGCGGGTGAGCAGCTCCCCACCATCCGCGCGCTGGCCAATGATCTCCAGGTCAGTGTATTAACGACGAAAAGAGTCTACGCCGAACTGGAAGCCGAGGGTTTCATTCTGACCCGTGTTGGCAAGGGCTCCTTTGTCGCTCCCGAAAATTTAGAACTGTTCACCGAGTCCAAGCGGAGGATGGTTGAGGCAAAGCTCTCAGAAGTTTGCCGTATGGCCCATCAACTCGGCATCCGTGCAGATGAGCTTCATTTAATGCTGGATCTGCTTTTTGAGGAGGAGAATGAGAAGTGACATCCATTTTAGAGGTTGAAAACCTGACGAAAAATTTTGATCGTTTTTGCTTGAATCATCTCTCTTTTTCGCTAAGAAAGGGCTGCGTCACCGGCTTTATCGGTGTTAATGGAGCAGGTAAGACGACGACAATTAAAGCGATTCTCGGCCTTATTTCAAGAGATTCAGGAAGTATCCGTTTTGATGGCAGGGACATGGATGACAGTGAAAGAAAAGTAAAAAATCGAATCGGTTTTGTCATGGATGAAGGCTATTTTTACGAGCTGATGACGCTGAAAGAAATGAAAAATGTCATTGCGCCCGCCTACAGCAATTGGGATGAAGCCGCTTTTTCAACCTGGATGAAGCGATTCAACCTGAATCCGAGTCAGAAGATCTCTGCTTTATCTAAGGGCATGCGGATGAAATATGCCGTCGCACTGGCGCTTTCGCATCACGCCGATATGCTGATTATGGACGAACCGACGAGCGGTCTTGATCCTTTGATACGGAGCGAATTTATGGACATTCTGCTCGATTTTATGAAAGAAGAAGGAAAAAGTGTTTTCTTTTCCACACATATTACTTCCGATCTGGATAAAATCGCTGATATGCTGATTCTGATCGATGATGGAAATATTCTGCTGAATGAAGAGAAAGATGTTCTGCTCGATACACATGCACGGGTAAAAGGCGACAACGAATGGATTAATGAAGAAACACGGCCACTGTTTTTAAATTTGCGCCAATCATTGTATGGGTTTGACGGATTGACCGGTAAAAAAAGCGAAGTGCGACGGCTGATGCCTGAAGCAGTCATGGAACGGCCGGAGATCGAGGATATCATGCTGGCCTATATTGGAGGTGGAAAACATGTTACTTCCGCTCGTTAAAAAAGACTTTATACTTATTAAAAAATATCTAGCATTTCTCGTCCTTTTCGCAGCAATAGCACCCGTTTATATGTCCCAATCACTTGCACCTGGGAGTGATCATTCAATTTTATTTTTCTTAGTCGTTTTTGTATTAGAGTACGTATTATTTTTCCAAATTGCCAGATATGAGGTTCAGTATCGGGGATCTGCCTATCTTTGTGCTACTCCTTATACGCGAAACGCATATGTCGAGGCAAAATATCTTTTTATCTTGCTTGTGTTTATTGGCGTCACGCTCATCCAGATCGTCACTTCATTATTCGTACCATCGATGGCTGAAGGAATAACGCTTCAATCGTTGGGGATCACCCTGCTGATTCTTAGTCTGTCATTCGGGATCATCATACCTGCGCTGTTTAAATTTGGCTATGATAAATTAAAATTTGTGTTATATTTTATGATTATATTAACACCCTTTCTACTTACCCCTCTCGTTCGCTGGTATCAATCATCGGGCATCAGTTTATCTGTTCCGCTTCCGATCCCGCAAACGATCCGGACGTTTCTTCTCTATTTCATTGCTTTACTCATTTGCTTCGTTTCGATGTTCATTTCAATAAAAATTTACGAAAAAAAGGATCTTTGAACATTTTTAAGACGGGCAATCTATAAAGGGCAAAATAGACTGAATCACATTGATGCCCTGCAAAGGAAATCCTTATCATTTTCAAATAAATTTAAAGCTATGCACTGACACAAACGAGTTGCATCTAATTTAATTACGATGCAACTCGTTTGGTTTAGCTTTTATTGGACTTGTAATTCTGGTCATTTGGTGCATTCATTCATTGATCATCAAATAGCCATTTTTTCTCACGAATGCCACAAAAGATTGGAGGTTAAATTCTTTTTTTCTGCTTTTCAAATAGGTCAGATAGATTGTCATGTCCGGGATGGATGTTTTTGATTGATAATCGATGGGTTTGAGTTTACCCTTTTTTATCCACTCCCGGGCGACACTCTCCAGCATGAAGCCCAGGCAATCAAGATTCATGATTAATTTTAAAGCGAGTCCGGAATGATCAACACGCGCTGCCACTGTGGCGTATTTTCCAAATTCATTTTTAAACCAATCCTCATAGGCAATACCCCAATTCTGGTACAGCAGCTTGTGGCTGTGAAGCAGTTGCTCACGGGATAGAGTCTGAACGCCTTGATAACGATCACTGTTTCCAACCAGGATGATCCGCTCATTTCGAAAAAGAACTTTTCCAAAAACCGGCGAACGCGGCGGGATCAGAACAAAGGCGACATCAATTGTGCCTTCCTGAAGCCGATTGATTAAATGTGATGAATGGTCCGTCACCATTCTTACAGATACCCTTCCTCCCCCGCAAAGTTTCTCAATTAATGTATAGATTGAGCTGTCCCAAATTGTGTTTAATCCGCCAATGACAATTCGATAGTCATATTCTTTCCTGATTTGCAGTTCCGTTACAGCCTGTCTCATTCTACCGACGATCTTACCTGCATCATCGAGAAAAGCATGGCCATCCGGCGTTAACCGAACATAACGTGTTCCACGTTCAAATAACTTTCTGCCTAATTGTGTTTCCAGTGCTTTGATTCTCACGGTTATTGTCGACTGGACAACATGCATCATCTCAGATGTCTTAGTAAAACTCGATGTTTCCGCGAGAGTCAGGAATGTTTCCAATTGTTCCTGATCCATGATCCGGTCTTTCCTTTATTTATTATTTTCATTAATACTATTAAAATTATTCGTTTATCAAATAAAAGTCAACGCTTTAAGATTAAGTTAACCCATGAAAAGAAACAGAAAATTAAAGAGGCTGGTTAAATATGAACACGTTAAAGAAAATGACCCCTAAGCTCATGCTGATTCTGTTCGGTTTACTGCTTACCAATACAGGTTCGTTTATGATTCTCCCCTTCTTAAGTCTGTATCTGAGTAACCTGAACCTGTCCACAGCTATGATCGGATTTGTCCTCATGGTCAATGTCATCTGCCAGCGCGGTCTGACATTCTTCGGAGGCATGCTGAATGATCAGTTTGGTGAGAGGAAGCTGTTAATCATTGGCCTGTCTGTCCGACTGACAGGCTACATTCTATACAGTTTTGCTGGTCATCTCTCGCTGATCTTCGTGGCTTCCGCTTTTGTCGGCCTTGGCGGCGCTCTCTTTGCACCCGGCCTGATGGCAACCATTGCCAAACTGGCCGGTGACTTAAAACCGGAAGTCTTTGCACTGCGTAATGCAGTCATTAATGTTGGTTCATCATTGGGGCCGATTCTGGGCGGAGTACTCTACCAATACTCTGTTTTCTGGGTATTTATGCTGACTTCTATGGCCCACTTTATCTTTCTGCTGTTCATTATTTTCAGCGGACCGCGTGATATCAACGCAAAGAGGAGAGTTCCAGTCATAGGTCTTTTTCGCTCTGTCATTCAGAATCGCGCCATTTTGATTCTTACCTTAATGAATACCATTTTCTGGTTTGTGTACAGCCAGTTTAATTTGGCCATACCGCTGTACATGAAAGATGTTTTTCGAGAGCCTTCACTGATCGGATTATTATTCACGATTAACGGATTATTCGTGATTCTGCTTCAATTTGCGATTGCGCAAATGATTTTTCGGAGATCAGCGAGCAGAACTGCCTTGTTATACGGGTTCTTTTTTATGAGTTCTGCTTACTTTGTTCTTGGTCTGTTCCCTTATTTACCATTCATCTTCCTCTTTGTCCTGCTCTGTAGTACCAGTGAAGTGCTTGTATTCCCGACAATTGACAATTTGGTCTCCGAACTGGCAAACGCGGACTTCCTCAGCACTTATTATGGCTTTGTTGATATGGGCTGGGCCGTAGGGGCAACTCTTGGCAATCTTTTGGGCGGTATTTTCTTTGGTTTCGCTCAAGCGAATCATCTGTTGCCACTCGCCTGGTTCAGCTATGGAGCACTGGCTTTGATTGCTGTATTTTTTGTGTTTCTGCTTGGTTACATAGGACAACCTGCTCTTAAAACGCATCGCTGAATGAGTGCACATTTTCTGGAAAGTTATTTAACTTTATCAAAAGCATTATTTTTATCTCCCGGATGTTTATGGTGTTTGCTGAAGATTCCACTGCCGGCATAAATCAACAGTGAAACGATATAGGCTGTGACAGTAAAGAAGGAAACACCTGTAAATCCGGAGAAACGGCTGAATAATAAACCACCGATGATACCGCCAATGGTCGTTCCCGCATACATCGCCGCATTGGCCAGAGCCGAGACCGTTCCTCTTGCCGTTGCTGTCAGGCTTTGCATCGTGCTCATAAAGACTGGAAAAACGTATCCCCCTGTTAAAAAGATCAGAAATAAAACAGCTTCTGCGGCAACCAGCGAATGAGAGAATGGCAAAATGGAATATAAAATGATATAGGCACAGAAAGACAGGAATAGGGACCTGGCCTCACCTAATTTTCGAATCAGGCTGCTCCCGAAAAGCGATCCGATCGCGTTCCCTATACCTAACACGATCATAGCTGTCCCGACTGCTGCAACGTGAAGTGAAAAGCTGGAAGAGTACCATAAGCCGATAAAAGAAAAGGCTTCAAAATTTCCTGTCTGAAAAATAAAATAGGCAAGCATATAGTTAACGGCTCTTGGCGTTTGAAACAAACCGCTATAGACACGTAAAATAGACGGTCTTTGTTCCATATACCTGGCAGCAGGGATCGGCGGAAGAAATGCCGAAATAATGCACAGCAAGATAATAGAGCATCCTGCCGTGACAAAAAAAGGCGCGCGCCAAGACAGAGCTGCGAGATAACTGCCGACAGGAAGGCCGACCACTTGCGAAATCGACAGACCGGCCGTTGCGTAGCCCATTGATTTAACGATATCTTGCCGAGCAACAAGCTGAGGGATTGCAGCCCAGACCTGTGAACCGACGAATGTTGCGCCAATGCCTGCAAGCAGTCGAAAAAGAACCATTGTCCAAAAGGTGGAAGATAATCCGCATAGAAAAGTAGACAGTGAAAAAACAATCAGTCCGAAAATCATCACTTTTTTGCGATCCAATCCATCGGATACGGGTCCTACAAATAATGCAGATATGGCATATCCTAAAGCATACGAACTGACCATCCAGCCGGAAATTTCAGTTGGGATTTTATAGGCTGCCGTTAAAATCGGCAGCAGTGGTGAAATGAGAAACGTGTCTGTGCCAATAAGAAATATCATAGAAAAAAACAGAAGTGAAACTTTTTTCATCAATTTGATCTCCTCATGTTTTTCTATTAAGGATCCGGATCCCTTCTCATATTTTATAACATTATTTATAACGTTCGTCTATTATTTAGTTATTTTCTGAGTAATATCCATTACAGGCAATAATAAAATCGTGTAAAATAATTCTATAAGAAAGGATCTGATCCGCTTGCTTTCATTGGAAAAACAGCTTTTATATATCCTGATGAGAAAACCCAATATTGAAGTGTCTGAACTGCTTGGCATTTATCGGGGGAGGGATTATTCTGCCCAATCTATCCGGAACGCCATTTCCCGATTAAAAAAATCCGGATATATTGATCACCGGGGGCGCGCTTACTTTCTGACTGCCAGCGGATCCCATTTTATCAAAGCCTTTCAGGACAAGCTTTTGCTTAAGGATCACGATTGGAATGGCAGCTGGCAGCTGGTGGTGTACCAGATACCCGAGCCACTCAGACGAGCCCGCAACACACTGAGGCAGGAGCTGACGGATCTTGGATATGGCCAGCTCTTCCAGAGTGTCTTCATCTCACCTCACGATCAAAGTCTCTCCGTCAGGCAGATTTTTTCAGATCTCAATATCCAGCCTTACGTGAATATTTTTTCAGGGCATTTCATTTATGGAGATGTGAAAACGAGAATGCAGGAGATTTGGGATCTGAAAAAAATAGAATCCTTGTACGTTGACTTTATTTCGTGGACAAAAGATAAGAGCGTTTCTTGGGTGAAGCAGGAATCCATTGATTCCTGGGATGCATTCTTTCATGTTCTGGAATTGGGGGAGCGTTTTGGAGCTATTTTACTGAAAGATCCGATGCTGCCGGCTCAATTTTTGCCGATGAACTGGCCTGGGGGAGAAGCCTGGAAAACGTATCGTCTTCTTTTCACAAAGCTGGCTGCTTCTGTTGCAGATAATCAGGAAATCATTAAACTGATCAAAGATGATGTTGGGGAAAAGCTGGTTAAGCCGGTTTGATCTCTGTAAGGTTTGAAAAAAAGCAGGAATTGTAAAATGACTCCTGCATTTCTTATGCGAGATAAATATCCCGATTGATCAAATAATGTAATGCACGCATAGCATCAATGGCGTGGGCTCCCCAGTGCATTTCAAAGTTAAATTTCCAATGCCAGACTGCCTCCTTATATTTCTTTTGCTCGTACAAAGAAATGCCCTCTTTTAAGTCATGGTATATGTCTGAAATATCATCAGTCAGGCTCCCTTGAATTGGTTCGTCTGGCTGGTAGGGATTGAATACTTCCCAATAGGTATCGTATTTCTTTATCTTCAATTTGGGATAGGACACGTCCACTTTGGTAGACTTTGAAGTTTCAAGAGTAACTTGCGGTAAATCCAGCCCTTTGTGATATAAACGTAAGAGATTTTTAAGAAGTTTATTAAATTTATTACGGTTTTTGCACCTGCCCAGTAAATCAACAAAATCGCAGAAGTCATTGGCTGATTTGTAAAAGTCTCGTGTTCTGGCTTTATTCATTATACTTTCTCCGCTCTGTTACATTTGTTGTAACTTGTTTGGTGCGTCGGCACGTGTGGACGGGTCATTTGTTTTGATAAACCAGTTCTGTGTTATCGCTTTATGCTACTTTCTATATCGATACGTGTTCCAGTAAGCGCAGGTTTCGTTCAATCAGCCGACTGATCGGAGAGAGGATGATCGTGTTTCTTACTCGGGAGATGCCTTTCCTGTCGATGTAGCCTATACAGCTGATGTGTTAGCTTTTAACAGCCTTTCTGTTCCCATTATTTTATTTGTTTATCCTTATTTTTTTATGCTCAATCCACATTTTCCCAATCACGATCATCAGAAAAATCACTATGGGGTAAACGATGGCCCAGCCAACAAACAGGAACATGATTGCCGTCGCTAGAAGCGAGATCAGGCTTACTATTAATTTTTTTCTTTCATTTTTAAACAGTACAACACCCGCTGCACAACCACTCAAATAATTCAGTAAAAATGTTGCGTTAGGCAATTGGATAAGTTCTGTCAAGGAGATCAAGCGCAGCGCATAAGACGCCATCACACAGATAAAACAAAGAGCTAAAAAGAGCAGCCCGCCGAGCGGGGTTGTATATTTGGGTGAACGCCTGCCAAACCACTTAGGTGCAAGGCCATTCTCCGATAATGAATAAGCCAGTCTTGAGGCTGCCCCAGTATAAGCCATCACAGTCGCCAGACAAATCAACAGGCTGGCAATACCGGTCAGAATCGTCCCCAAGCGGCCATACGTTTCGCCTGCCACGTTAACGAGAGCTGCCTGTGATTGATTTTTATAGCTATCGGTCCCGATCACGGCGATTGCTGTCATAAAGTATAGGCCGCCCATCACTATTGCTGCGATCAATGTCGCACGCCGGACATCTCTTTCCGGATGAACGAATTCCTCAGATAGATTTGAGACAGCCTCCCAACCGATAAAGCACCAAAATAAAATAGTCGAGGCTCTACCGATACTCATGACTCCATGCGGCATAAATGGGCTAAAATAAATCCATTTTAAATGTGGTGCGGCGCCAATAATTGTGAGACACAAAATGGTCAGAATTCCGAAAATCACTGCCACCTGAATCCTTCCGGCCACATTCATCCCCAAATAATTGAGCAAAAGAGCGATTATAAGCACCATACAGGCTATCGTTATTCTTGAAGTTTCCGACAGATCTAACGCGGCACTCAAATAACCGGCGCCCGTTAATGCTGCAACCGGTGCACCAATGGGAACAGACATTAGAAAAAGCCAGCCTGCAATCGCCCCAGGTATCTTCCCGAAGGCTTTCGTTACAAAATAGCAAACACCTCCTGAAACAGGATACTTTTGAGATAAATAGGCCATGCACAAAGAGAGAGGCAAAACTAATAGGAGCAAGAAACCCCAGTCAATTAATGAGGCCGGTCCTGCAATTTGAGCAGCCAGGCCGGGAACAATCAAGATTCCCGCTCCGAGCACTGCACCGATATAAAGAGCAACAGCCTGGGGCAGGCGGATCGTTGCTTTTGGTCCCTGTTTCATCTCTTACTCCTTCTTCCCTTAAAATGATAGATTGTACTTTCAAAGTATTGTTTTTCTTTACAAATCATCATAAGATAGATTCATTGATTAGAAAAACTGATTATTTTGATTGAATCAATCGAAATATCCGATTAATAGGAGAAGTGATAATGGATACCAAACAGTTGCGGACATTTAAGGTCGCTGCAGAATGCCTGAACTTTACCCAGACAGCCGTTCGATTAAATTTTGCCCAGTCCAGCGTGACTGCGCAGATTCAAGCTCTGGAGCGGGAAGTCGGAAGACCGTTATTCGAGCGGCTGGGCAAAAAAATAGCGTTGACTGAGTCAGGCCAAGCATTTAAAAAATAGGCAGATCAGATGGTTCATTTGACTCAGGAAGTTGAAGATAAACTCGCCAATCCTGACGCTCTCCCTACTCTGACAATTGGCGCTACTGAAAGCCAGTGCACCTACCGGCTGCCCCCTATCTTGGCGAAATATAAAAGTAAATTTCCTCAGGGCAAACTGGTTGTGAAACCTGCCAATTTTGCCGAAGACATAAAAGAAAACCTGGAGAATGGACGCATCGATCTGGGATTTATTATGGGAAAAGTGCAAACAAGATCGATGCTGACTGTTGAACCATTGGTTAATGAGGAAATATGGCTATTAGCTCATCCTACAAATCCATTGGTTAATAGAGATCCTATTTTAGCCCGGGATCTTGAACAAGAAACAATGCTGCTGACAGCAAAGGGGTGTTCTTATCGTATGCTTCTTGAAAACGCCCTTTCTCAGGCGGGAATTTTTCCCGAAAACATTGTTGAATTTGTGACTGTTGAAGCGATCAAACAATGTGCGCTCACAGACCTTGGCCTTGCCTATCTGCCAGCCGTAGCCGTGCAATCTGAGGTAAAAAAAGCGTTATTAAAAAGAGTGGACTGGCCCTATGCGCCTACTTCAGTCCCAACGTTCATCGCCTGGAATAAGGATAAAGAACTGACACCCAATATTCGATACTTCATTGAAGCGGCGCATGCTATGTATTGAATAAAAGCGGATCATGTTTTAGTTAACCGCTCTCTAATGGACGATTTTACTCACTATTCAAATTGATAACCGTTTTTCCTGATTGGTTTGAATCCAGCGTCTAATGGCTTCATAGTAGTTTGGCAGATCATATTGCCGGCTCACTTCAGGTAACTTTAATTTCCCAGTTTCTATAAGTTTCATGATCTCCTGGAAACCGCTCGCCCTTGAAGCACCAGCAACTAAATTGATAATAGATCCATGACTAGACAAATCAACACAAAATCAAAAATTAAGATTTTTTCTCCGCTTCAGCAAATCGCCATGCGCTGCCGTACAATGAAACAGCTATGCCGAGCCAACCCGTAATCCTAGATTTCATCTGGACCCCAACGCAATAAGGGAATGAACGAAGACGGCGGGCAATGGCAACAAAAAATGGACTATTTTTAGAAGTACTATCCCGGATCTGGAACAAACGACCCATGAAAATTAATATAAGGATAGTCTTTTGTGCTATAATTGGCCAGTCAAGGAGGTTGACATATATGGGGTACATCGAAGAAATACGGACGCTAGTCGGGCACCGGCCTCTGATTTTAGTCGTCGCGGCCGTGCTGATTCTCGATAAAGACGAGAAAGTACTGCTCCAGGAACGCACGTTTCCTAAAAATGTTTGGGGAATTCCAGGAGGATTTATGGAACTTGGAGAATCGTCAGAAGAAACTTCAAAACGGGAAGTCTATGAAGAAACAGGATTAACTGTAGACGATCTTCATTTTTTCAGAGTTTACTCTGGCACTGAACAGAATCAGGCAGAAAACGGAGATCAATATTATACTGTTACCGTTATGTATACTACCAGCAAATTTAAAGGTCATTTGATTGTTGATCCCAATGAATCCATTTCATATCAGTTTCACAGCCCTGATGATTTGCCAGATAAAATATTAAATGAACACCGCACCATTCTGAATGACTTTTTTTCACACCGAAAAAAATAAAAAAGCCTACCATCTACTTTGTCAGGGGAGTCCTCTTTAAATATCAGACTGTCTATTGAAAAAGAAAGGCTAGGTTTAACTGAAGTGGTAGCTTAAATCAGATAATACAAGAACATGTTTTGATCAACTTTTTTCAGAACATGCTCTTTCTATTTGTTATTTTAAACCAGCAGAAGCATCTCATATTCCTTATTCTGTCAGCGCAGAAAATTTAAAATCCAGCGCTCCTTTAAATCCTTCAAAAGCTGCCGGTTCGAGACTTTTCAATAGTGCCCTGCCCAATAATTGCACTGCCTTCCTGGACCGTCCCGCATCAGCTAATATCAGGCTGTAAAAGCATTCAGCAGCAATATTGTCAGGATATTTTTTCAAAGTTCTTACTATGGTCTCCGTTGCCAGATCAAGCTGACCGATATTGCGATAGGATGAGGCCAGACAAATGAGTGCTGTACGTTCCGACTCATAATCCAGGCCGATTTCCATGGATTTTCGGTATACTGGAATGGCCTCTTCTTCCTTTGAAAAATGATCCAATGCTAGCGCATACTTAAGCCACGCGTCACTGTTGCCGGGAACCTGAACGCACAGGTTGCTGAGCAAAGCCAAACACGCCTGCTCATTTCCATTTTTCATGAATGCGTCTGCTTTATGAATAACGGATTCCATTGACTCTTCCATATATATAAATCACCCCACACGTTGTTCAGCCTGTGCATCATTTAATTGAACAATGCATCCGTGAACTGGTGATTGTCACTGGGAAATGTTGTCAATGTCAGGTTAATATTTTTCGTCAGCTCATGCATAGTTCTCACATAGTCTTCCTCCACCTTAATCGATACGTTCGAATCATTGTTTCCATGCATCAGAAATTGAGGAAAAGCATTAAGAACGGGCCTGCCCCACCGGATCATAACGGGAGAACTCAGCTTTCTCATACCTCTCCTCGTACCGTCGCACTTTCTTTGTTCTCCATGATCTGACTATCCCTCTTTTTTTCCAAATTCATGAGTTCTGAAAAATGCCGGGTTTCCGAAATGATTGACAGGAGCACCGATGATGGGAACGCATTAATTCATTAAGTTTCTTGTAGACATCGCCCTTTTCAAATGTTTTCAGTGATGCTGGCAGTTCTTCTTGATCAAGCATAAATGAACGGCCGTCCGCTCTGACAAGCAGCTCTTCATAGGAAACGACCTGATCTGTGATTCAGGTCGTTTTTGACAATATCGAAATACGTGCCCAACTATTCTCCGCCGCTGTCTCTCCAGAATAGATGTTATAAGGGCGTTTTGTCCAGTCATGGGCAAAAGTCCGGCTGCCAGCCGAGACTTTCACGTCAATTTCTGCAGATCCGACTGCCACAGTTTTCGGCATCTTATAATCTAAAACTGCGTAATCCGTCTCTAGTTTTAATACCTCACATTTGAATTTCGCAAGCGTTGCATCATAACGAATTTTCCGTTCGGTTATGTACCTTAATGGTCGATCTCGCTTTCGTTCCAGTTTCTTCAGCAATGATTGGGCAACGCCACATCCCGCACCTTCGTAACTTTCAGACCGCCTTTTGATGGACATGCCGCCTTGACTGCAGCAGACGAAATCCGGTGATTACAGCGCATAACATACAAATTCCTGCTGATGTGAGAAAAACAATATGCATACCGTACAGAAAAACGTCCGGATGTCCGGGGATCAGCCCGGTCACACGATAGCCCGCTGCTGAAGACATGCAGGCAAACAGCAAAGTCGTGGCAAACGTGATACCGCTGATCATGCCGAGATTCCGGATCAGGGCATTCACGCTTCCGGCACTGCCGAGCTGTGAACGGGGCACTGTTGACATAACCAGTGAGTTGTTCGGCGACATAAATAGGGCACTCCCGATGCCCAGCATGGCAATCAACATGCCAACATAGAAAAGCGGGCTCGTTTCATCAAGAAATCCAAGACCAATTTGCGCTGCTACCAGCACAAGCAAGCCGATAAAAGTCAGAATTTCGGAACCTATTTTATCTGACAGTGCGCCGCTCATCGGGGCAATGACGGCCATCATGATTGGAAAGAGCATCATTAACAGCCCGGAATCTCTCGCTGTCATATTTAAAATATCCTGCGTGTAAAACGGTGCAATAATGGTGAAGCAAAAATTGGACAGAAAAACAAGATAGCCGCACAGAATACCCACGGAAAACAGTGGATTTTGAAATAGTTTCAGCTGAAGCATCGGCTGTTCTTTATGCCACTCGGCTCTGATGAACAGAGCCAGAAAAACGACGGAAAGAATGAGAAAACCTGCGATCTTCCAGTTTTTATAGCCAAAGTGCTCGCCGAGCAGCAGCCCGGCAAATAAAAGAGTAATAAATAGCCCGAAAATCAAAGTACCGGTTTTATCAAGATTTCCCTTTGACTTGAATAAATCTTTTGGAAGCACGTACAGCCCAAGGATGATCACGACAATACCGATCGGCACATTAATCCAGAAAATATAATTCCAGCTGAGTGCAGAAACGACTATCCCACCTATCCCCGGTCCGGCAATGCCGCCCAACGAGACAAATGTTCCAATCAGACCAAGCGCCCGTCCGCGCTCCGATCGCGGAAATATATCTGTCGCAATACCAAAATTATTTGCCATCGTCATGGACGCACCAATTGCCTGGATCACCCGCCCGGTCAACAGCAGCTCAAAATTCAGTCCGAAGCCGCTGATCAGTGAACCGAGAACAAACAGCAATGTTCCGATACGAAACACAAAAATTTTACCAAGCATATCACCCAGCCGGCCGAACATCAGAATCAGCACGCAGATGACCATTAAATAAATCGTCACGATCCACTGGCTGCTGGCAATCGGCAAATTCAGGTCACGTGAAATCTGGGGTAAAGCAACGTTCACAATACTCGCGTCAAGAGTAGACATAAAGGTAAACAGATTGACGACGATCAGGATCAACCATCTTTTCCTTTGAACATCCTGGTTATCCTGATAAGTTAACGGTTTTGAATCAGTTGTTTCCATAGTTACGGCATCCTCCTATTTATGAAACGGTAAGCCGTTTTCAACGATTACCCGGCAAATCAGACACGGGAATTCAGAAAAAACTTACACGTGCAAAAAAATAAAGCCAACTATAGAATAACTATAAATGGCTTAAATAATCAAAAAATCAGCTCTCATGAATTCAGAAATTTTTTATCGTCTACTCTCAATGCAGCTTTTTAAAGGCATATAACGGCACCGTAAAAGTCTTGATCAGCTCGTGGTTGCACTCACAGATCCATTCAAAAATGGTGACAAAGGAGGACCGGAGAAACAAGCGGGCGTTGAGATTTGCTGCTTATCGTTTGCCGGCTGCCTTAAATCGATTTTTGCGGCTGTTTACTTTTAAATACATAATACTTCATCAAAAAAAAGCTTGTCAGCGACGAAATCGCCATGGAGAGTAATTTAGATAGATTCTGGGCAATCCAGGCATTTGACATGATGTCCTCAGTCAGATACAAACCGCCGACGAACACCATATTGCTGACGAGAAAACAAATGATGACTTCAACAAGATATAATAGCTTCTGTCTCATTGTTCGATCTGAATTTTTTTTAAAAGTGATTCGGGAATTCAGCAAATAACTGTTGATCATGGTTAAAATGTATGCGACCGTATTGTAAAGAACTAGCAGCGCATGCACTTTTGTCGGGAAAAGGAGAAGCAAGATATTCAGCGAGCCAAGGTCCACGGCAGCATTTGTCATTCCAATCAGTGTAAATTGCGTGAACTGAAACATGGGCCGGCCCCTCCTCTCTTTCTTTTACATGAGAAATATTCATTTTTCAGCGACTATTCAGGTCAGTCAGACAATCCTTCTTTTCCCTGGCACAAACTGCACATCTCCAATTGCCATTTCGTAAAAACCAAGCAGTTGCTCGGATGCATGGCTCCACCCTAAGTCAATGCTGGTCTGCCGCGCTGCTTCACTCATCGTCTTGAGATCAAGCGCTCCGGACGCAGTGGACAGCACTTTTTGGCACAAGTCCCCCGGGAGATCCGGCTGATAGAGCAAACCGTTCTTCCCGTTTTCAATCTGTTCTCGCGATGGACCGCTGTCTGCGGCGATTACCGGAAGACCGGAAGCCATCGCTTCAAGTATGACAAGTCCCAGTGTTTCCGTAGTGGATGGAAACACAAAAATGTCTGAAGAAGCATAAACTTTGGCTAATGCTTCACCATATAGAAAACCGGTAAATGTCACATTTGAGCGACGAAAACAGTTCTCCAGTTCACTTCGGTAAGGTCCGTCGCCGACAAGAACCAGCCAAAGATCCGGAGATGCGTCGAGCACTTCTTTTATCCTTTCAATCTCCTTCTCAGCCGCCAGTCTTCCAACGTAGAGGAGCACTGTTTGACCCGGATGTCCATGAGTGATTCTGCGGCGAACCTCAAGCTCCTTCTTTTTCGGGCTGAAAGTTTCAAGATCCACACCCCTGCTCCACAAATGAACATTTCTGAACTTTCTCGCATTCAGTTCTTTTTTCACCGTCCGTGAGGTGCACAGATTCATCTCCGCTCTGTTATGCATGAGACGGAAATACTGCCACATCAGCGGCTTAAATAAACCCAGATGATAATAGTCCATATACTGTGCCACATTCGTGTGATAGGAAGCAATTAAAGGAAAACCGAGCCGCCGTGCATAATAGATGCCGGCCAGACCAAGCAGTGCAGGGTTGACGACATGGACAATATCCGGCTGAAAAGCTTCCATGTATTTTTTTACACGCCGGGAAGGGAACGCAAACCGCTTCGTCCGGTAAAAGAACAACAGATGGGCCGGTACACCCTCCACTGGAACGCCATTAAATTCATGAACGCCCAGATCGGGGGCAATCACCATAATCTGATGTCCCTGCGCATTGAGCCATTTAATCGTTTCGCATAGTCGCGTCACAATCCCGTCTGTCGATGGAAGAAATGTTTCCGTAATGATTACTATTTTCATGCGGGAAACCTCCTGCAGATTTATCGCCAGTTAACCGTTGGCAATATATTTTCCGGTATGACGCGTTCTTTATATTTTATGACAGTACGCAGAATGTTTCTGATGACATCCTCTGTCAGCAAATGCGGCTCCAAACCGAGTTCCTGTAATTTCGTATGTTTCGCATGGAAAAAGTGTTCTTCCAGCTCAACCCTCGGATCTTTCAGGTGATCGATTGAGATCGGCATTCCTTCTTCACTGGCGACTTTCTGCACCCTTTCGGCCAGATCCTGCACAGAGAATTCTTCTGTAAACTGATTGAAGACACGGAATTCCCCTAAATCTGCCGGATTTTCCGCCGCTATCTCAATACAGCGTACCGTATCCTTAATATTCAGGAATCCTCTGGTCTGTCCGCCCTTCCCGTAAACGGTCAGAGGGTGGCCAACAGCGGTCTGAATGATGAACCGGTTGAGCGCTGTACCGAATACGCCATCATAATCCAGACGGTTAATCAGTGCCGGATCCATCGATGTTTCGTCGGTGTACAGACCATAAACGATGCCTTGATTCAAATCGGTAGCACGGATGCCAAACGTTTTGCAGGCGAACATAATATTGTGGCTGTCATGCACTTTGGACAGATGATACATCGAACCCGGCTGCTTCGGATATGGCAGCACATCCTCACGGCCTTCATGCTGAACATGGAGGTACCCCTCTTCAATCGGAATATTTGGGAAACCATATTCACCCATTGTCCCCAATTTGATCAAATGGCATTCAGGAACAAATTCTTTAATTCCATAAAGGACATTCAGCGTCCCAACCACATTATTTACCTGAGTAAAAACAGCATGTTCGCGATCAATCATTGAGTAAGGCGCGGAACGCTGCTCAGCAAAATGAACAAACGCATCGGGAACCACGTGTTTCAGCACCTGACTCAAAAAGTCATAATGGTTCAGATCACCCTCATAAAATTTGATCGTTTTTCCGGTCAGCTGTTTCCATTTTTCAATGCGCTCTTTCAAAGTCAGGATCGGTGTCAGTGAGTTCGAATGAAGCTCACCGTCCCATTTTCTCCTGGAAAAATTATCGATAATCGATACCTCGTGACCCTTTTTTGAAAGATACAAAGCGGTCGGCCATCCGCAAAATCCATCTCCACCAGCAACTATAATTTTCATCCTATGGCACTCCTGTTCTAGAAATATTGATAAATCATGACGCGTCATCACAGTTGAAAAGACAAACAGCGTCCCATATTTCATGCTTTACTTTTAGCGACTGCAAATCCCTGCTCGACAATCATTTATAATTATATCAGCCATATATGAAAATTAGCTGAATAAAAGATTAAGATTTTCTCAGATTCTCTATCAGTCTATCAATAGTTTGTATAACAAGTGAATTACCGCGCCATTAACACGAATAGGGAGTGACGCTCAAAGAAATTTCTTCTGCGAAGGGCGTAATATTTGAAGGGAGTTATTTTTTCACAACAGACAATAAATTTGGACGTTCAATCACCTGGATGCTTTCGTTAACTATACGCACAAATTAAGCCGCGATCTTGAGGCAAATAACCAAGACCGCGGCTGTAAAGACCATGATTTTTTAGGAGTCACCCACTCTTTCCGCTCACTATTCTTTATTTTCGCTCCGATACAGAGACTTTTCTCTGATTTTCTTTATCTGATAATAATTACAGAATTAACCGCAATCACGATAATCGGTGCAATGATGGCTCATCCAACAATTCCGGTAAAAAAGCCCCATGAAAAAGAGTACTGAGAACTGAAGTGACCCCCTAAAGTTGGACAACAAACCAACTTTAGGGGGTTTTCATGTGACAAAGTACTCTAATGATTTTAAAGTGAAAATTATTAGTGAGTATCTGGTCGGGGCAGGCAGCACTTTTCTACACCATAAATATCATATACCAGGACATGACACTGTCCTGAAATGGATGCATCAATATCAATCGAATGGTTCTGTAGGATTCAAAAATCGTGAAAAACGGTCGGAGTACGCCAGCAATTTCAAACTGGAAGTATTAAAGTGGATGAAGGAGAACCATTCATCTCTTAATGAAACCGCCAACCACTTTAATATCTCTACATCCTCTACGATCTATCAGTGGGATCGACGGTTTCAAGCAAGGGGATTGGATGGATTGAGAACAAAGCGAGGGCGTCCACCCATGGGGAAACGAAAGAAATCAGATCCTACAAATCAAGTTAAGAGAAATAAAAAAGTGGAAGAACCATTTGAATCAGATCAACAACGACTTAAGGATCTGGAGAAAGAAAACAAATTACTCCGGATCGAGAATGAGTATTTAAAAAAATTAGAGGCCTTAGTTCGTCAGAGAGAGCAACACGAACGGAACAAGCGCAAGTAGTTACTGAGCTGAGGCAGCACGACTCTCTGAGTGATATTCTTCGAGTGGTGAAACTGCCTAAGAGCGTGTATTATTATGAGCTTCACCGCCCACAGGCAGAGGGGGATGACCCGGTAACCTCGGAAATAAAAGCAATCAAGCAGGACCATCCAGATTACGGTTATCGTCGTGTCTTCTTAGCTCTGAAAAATAATCAGCACGTGACTGTAAATCATAAGAAAGTGCAGCGCATTATGGAAGCCGAAGGTCTCCAGTCAACCTTCTATACCAAACGGATGCGTAAATACAACTCGTACAAGGGGACCGTTGGGAAAATCGCTAAGAATCGGCTCCGCCGCCGCTTCATAACCGACCGTCCATTCCAGAAACTGGTGGCGGACGTCTCTGAATTTCGTTGGGGCCGCAAAACGACGAGAGAACGCCTTTATCTTGAACCTGTGCTGGATCTCTATTCCGACGAAATCCTATCCTTTGCGATCAGTGACCATCCAACTGTCGCTTTTGCGCTCAAACCGCTTCATGAGGCCCTGGAGCATCTTCCTGAGCATCACTATCGTACCTATGTGCACACAGATCAGGGGTTCCAATACCAGAATGAGGCGTGGTGCAGAGAACTTAAATCGCATCGGGTCTATCAGAGTATGTCTCGGAAGGCCACCTGTTTAGATAATGCCCAGATGGAAAGCTTCTTTCACATCATGAAGGCTGAAACAGTCCATTCTCATGATTATCAGACTCGGGAAGAACTTAAACGGGCCATGCGTGAATGGATTAAGTACTATAATAGATCCAGAATCAAAGAAAAACTCGGGGGTCTAAGTCCGATTGATTATCGGATTTCGACTACCGAGCAAACAGCTTAAAAATGTGTCCAGCTTTTGGGGTTCAGATCAAACCACTCCTCTTTTTAATCTTCATTTCTATCATTTACAGCTAAACGCTTTCTGCTAAACACCACAAACAAAAATGAAAGAAACAAAAGAAAAGCAGATAAGGTAAATATGGCCTGCACACCGACCTGGTCCGTCAGATAGCCAATGATCAGAGTAGCCGCTCCGTAGGAAAGTGCGTAGAGAGCGTCTGTTGCAGAATAAACTTTTGCCAGCACACCGAATCCTGTACTTTTCTGGATCAGGGTTCCAAATGAAATGGTCTTCAGCTGTTCGAATAAACCGACCAGCAGAGAAAGCAGCAGTGCGGCAATCGGAATCGGGTTCCATCCGAAACATAGCGTCAAAACGGATGTCGCAAATAATCCGATGAGAGAAGCAGCCATCAAGTGTTTATCGATAAAAGTAGAACTACCGACTGCTATCACACCGCCGGCGATCAGCCCTGCAAAGTAAGCAAAGTTGATGTAGCCCCACCATGCTTCACCGACATGCAGTGCGTGATTGACAAAAACATAAACAATTGCTGCCATCCATACAACAGAAGCCGCAGAGCCCAAGATGTCCGTAATGCTGATGATTCGCAACACTGGTGTATGCCAGATCGCGACCCACCCTTCTTTCATTCCGCCCAGCTTTTTAGATCTTGCTTTCCCATGGTGAAGATGCATTTCGGGCTGCTCGCTTATCAGCAGCATGAATAAGGTTGAAAGAACGAATAAGAGAACGGTCACTCCGACCATGCCGCTTCCACCAATGAAAGCGGCAAGAACTCCCCCGAGCGCCCAGCCGCTCATGTTGATCGTCTGATCAAGGATGGATAGAAAACCATTGGCTTTAACCAAACCTTTTCTACCAACGAGGATCGGGACCATGGCATTGCGGGCCGGCATTGCCCAGCCATCCAGAAAACTGATTAGAATCACGAAAAGAAACAGAAGGAAAATAAAATGATCGATGAAATGGATCTGGAGAAGAACAGCCAGAATCAATAAGAGAATGGTCTTCCCCAGCTGTGAACGGACCAGTGATCCCTTAAGGCCGATCTGATCAAGCACAAGCGGGGCCAGCAGCCCGCTGATAAAGCGGGAAAAAGTGGTAAAGAAAGGCACCAGCGACATGTAGAAGGCAGACCTTGTCACGGTATAGATAACGGTCATCAGCCCGACAATATAAAAGACATCCCCGCAATTGGCCAGCGACTGGCCCATCCAGAGATACCGGAAAGAATATTTTTTTGCCATTGCATTATTTCTCCTTTTTAATTGAAAAAGAATCTGTGAGAAAACAAAGTGGGCCTGCTTTTGCTCACTCATTTTTCCTCAGTTCTTTTTCAAATGACTTTTTCTGGAGTTTCTGCGATGGCAATCACATATTTAGAAATTTCCCTTCCCAATCAGATGCATATTTGAATTGTAACAGTACCCGGCCGTTTGCCGCAAGACAGCGGAGTTATTTTATGTTAAGAAAAGGCTCACTATGACCCTCTTTTACGGCCCGTATTTCTACGCTTTTTTTATAAAACATTCTGAGAAGAAAATACAGCACAGCATAATTAAAAAACAGGCAGGCGGCGACACCGTTCAGCCCCATTCTTAAGGCAAAGGACAGAATCAACATCACGGCCAGACTGATCAGTTCAATAATAAAAGACCGACTTAGGACATAAACACTTTTCCCTACAGATTGCAGCGATGATTTATAGACCTCAAACAATGGCCTGAAGAGATTGGCCAGCAACAGAATAATAAAAATGTCTGCAGCGTAGCGAATCAGGTGAATCTGATTGGTGATCAGGCCGATCAGCGGTTCTCTTAATAGAAAAGAAAGGATACCCAGAACTGAGAAAAGGGCCATCACCCATACCGCTGCGACTTTCGGTATATCGCTCATGCCGTTCCTGTTCCGCGAGCCGAAGCTTTCACTGACGACGGTGATCAGGGCTGTGCCGTACATATAGGTCGGGATAAACGTAATTTGAAAAAGCTGGGAAATGAGCAGATAGCCTGATAGTGCCAGGCCGCCGATATGCGAAAGGATTGCGTTAAGTCCAATGACAAATATGCTGCCTTCCAATGTTTCCTGCCCCATCAGCGGAAGGCTTCTGGAAAAAATAGAGGAAATCACGGTTGGACGATGGCGGAACGAAGCTTTAAGATCGTCCCTCAGAACAACTGAGTATATGATAATATCCAGACACAGTGTCACTATATCCGACAGTGCGGCGCCACGTACACTCAATAGTGGAAAACCGAACGCACCAAAGATAAGCAAATAGTTCAGGCAAGTGTGAATGATGGTCGTGGTCGTTGAGACAATAAAAATCCATCTCGTCTTCTTCCTGATTTTCAGACAATTTGTGAGTGTAAAACTCACAAGCTGAAGCAGCACGTAACCGCTCATAATCGAAAGATAATCGACCCCGGCCCGAAGCGTTGATCCGGAAAATCCATACAACCCCCTTAGCAGGGGAATTTCGGTCACCAAAAGGAGCAGGCCGAAACCAATTCCCAATATACCATTCATGACGAGGGAAGAAATCAGGTAATCGTAATAATTCTCAGGCCGATTTTCTCCCATGGCACGTGAGCCGTAAATATTAAACGTAATGGCCAGGCTCCCCAATATGCCGCTGATGGTGTATAAAAAATTCCCGATTGCTCCAACCGACTGAAAAGCAGCAATGGATACATGGCCGAGCATCGCCTGGTCAATCAGCTCGATCGCGAGTCCAAAGACGGCGTTGGCGATTAACGGAATAGCCAGCGCGTTTAAAGATTGGGTATGCCGTCTAAATATTTCTCTGTTCATGATTTTTTTACTCCGATTCTGTGCCCTGCATTTCACAATCCAGAAATGTGTTCAAGTTTCTCATAATGGAAATGCGATGATTCGATAATTCTTTGATCAATTGATCGGTTGGGAGTGACTTCAGCTTAGTTAGGGGCAACATTTAATTTTCATCCTCATTCTCTGTGTCAATATACCTCACGACCATTTGTTCCTTATCTTATTTCAACAATCCTCCCCACTTTTTCCATCACCCGGGAGAATGCCTGAAACCTCGCTGTTGCTGGCACATTGATTCTATTACTGCTTCGAACAGAGATCATTCTTTGTTGATTAGTTTACAGCCAGAGGCGTATTAGCTCAAGATGCATTCAGAAATTATTGAAAAATTTGTATAAAAAATCATATTTTTTCCGACCATTCGTCTTTTGTGTAAATTTTAATTTTTAAAGCGCATTCATAAAAAATATGGTAAA
Source organism: Sporolactobacillus pectinivorans (assembly GCF_002802965.1). Classification (NCBI taxonomy): domain Bacteria; kingdom Bacillati; phylum Bacillota; class Bacilli; order Caryophanales; family Sporolactobacillaceae; genus Sporolactobacillus; species Sporolactobacillus pectinivorans. The sequence goes on from NZ_NXGA01000001.1 coordinate 2,612,636, forward strand.
ATATAGATAAATTTAGTAACATCCGTTAGGAGATGCTGAATCATGACCGTTGAACCTGAGAACGTTAAATTGTATCTTGAAGATCCTTCGAAAGCCATACTGGATGCTGAAAATGGATTGTGTTCAGAATCCGAAGTACAACTAATAATCGACGACGTCTATAAACATCTGGATCCTTCCTATAAGGAACTGGGGTCTTTTCAGAAGCTGATTTTTGGATGGTCGATGAGCGCACCCAAGATGTTAATGTCGCAAAATTATCTGGATGAAGTGCTCAAACCTTTTATCAAAAAAGTAAATAGTGAACTTAACTGGCAGCTAAGGGCGCCTGCCGATTTTATGAAATAGTTCTGATGACACATTTTGAAAATATAGGAGCAGAAAAACTTCCTCTTTCCCTGAGTCCATATAAAAGTAAGCCCCATACCGGATTCATTCCTGCTCCGGCACGGGGCTTAGTAGATTTTATGATCACTTTTCCTTAATATGTTTTACTCAAACCGGCGTAATGATTCAACCGGATCAAGATTCGCTGCTTTGGCGGACGGAGCGAGACCGGCGATCACACTGATCAGAACACTGATCGCAATACCAAATATGATGTAAGGTACATTCACGTTCAGAATAGACGTGTGAATATGCGGTTTCGCCAGGGAATTGCCGAGCAGCGCGGCCAAATAAGCAATGATTACGCCAAGAACACCGCTTAATAAGCCTAATAGGCCTGCCTCTGAAAAGAAGAGATGACGGATATCCTTACGGCGCGCGCCCAGTGCACGTAAAATGCCGATTTCCTTCGTCCGCTCCGTGACGCTGATGTAGAGTACCACGATAATCATAATCGCTGAAACGAGCAGCGAGATACCCGCAATGGCAGCGAGGACATATGAGGCCAATGATATATACGTATTCAATGTATCCAAAAAGCTGCCGACGCCAGTGATTGTGTAACCGTGGGACTTAAAGTGATTTTGGACCGACTTGACATTGGCGATTTGATCAACTTTAACCGTTGCGAAATTCGGTTTTAATGTCAGATGCTGTTTCTGATAGATCGCGTGAACGGTCTGAAAAGTTGTGGTAGCCAGTCCCGTCTCCGCTTTTCCGCCTGCTATGCCGGATACTTTAAGTGTTTCAGAAAGCACAATCGGGCGCCGCTGATTATTCATCCCGTTTATGTAAAGCGTCACTTTTTTTCCAATCAGGGAATTAGGGTCTTTTGCCAGCTGCTTCCCGACATCCGTGCTGATCAGGATTTCGCCGTCCTTTGGAAACCCGCCTTTCGAAATATCTTTCTGTGGTATTGTGCCATTGACCGATTCAAAATACTGAGTGTTTGCCAGTGACGAACCATATTGGACTTTTGTCGAAGCCAGATAAACGCCGCTTTCAGCCGACGACACATGTTTCACTGCTTTGATCTGGTTCAAATCGTTCTGCGAGATGGAAGATGATTTGCTGACTCCGCCTCCTCCTGTAGATGAGGCTTGATTCTTCATCGCCTGCGTTTTCGCCAATTGGATAACGGTCGGATTAAGATTTTTCGTAATCTGATCATTAATGTAACCTTGAACACCACTGCCGAGTGCCAACATGATAATTACACTGAAGATACCGATTGCACCGCCGATTGAAACAAGAATATTGCGTTTGGTATTATGGCCAATGTTCGTCAGCGCCATTTTAAATGTAGCGCCAAAGCTCAGATTCTTGGATTTTTGACCATTGCGATCATTCTGTGCCGGATATTTATCACGCAGACTGATATCGTCGGCAATCTTCCCATCATCAATCTTGATAATGCGCGTGCCGTAATCAGCGACAGTCTGGGAATGAGTGACGGTAATGACTAATTTCCCCTGCTTGGCAATCGTATCGAGCAATTCCATAATTTGCTTACTATTCTTTTTATCCAGAGCGCCTGTCGGTTCATCAGCCAGGATAATGTCCGGATTGCTCGCCAGCGCCCGGGCGATCGCCACGCGCTGTTTTTGCCCGCCGGACAGCTGGTTCGGCCGCTTTGTTAAATGGTCGGCCAGTCCGACGGTTCCAAGCAGGCTTTTTGCACGATCCACTCTTTCTTTCTCCGTCATCGATGTCATTTTCAGCGTTAGCAAGACATTATCTAAAACAGATAAGTGATTAATCAAATTGAAGTTTTGAAAAATAAAGCCGACGTTTGCTTTGCGGTAATCATCCAATTCTTTTTCTTTCATGGTTCTCAATGATCTTCCGTTAATCAGCACTTCTCCTGAATAGTCCTGATCCATGCCTCCGATGATGTTCATCAAAGTGGATTTACCACCGCCGGACTCACCCAAAATGGAGACAAATTCCCCCCGCTCAAATTTCAGATCAATGCCGTTCAAAACGGGAAATGTTTTTTTAGCTCCCAGGTGATACGATTTGTGGATGTCTTTCAGTTCAACGTAACTCAATGTGTTCCCTCCAATGTCGCTTTCCACTGTCTAATCTTTCACATGTTTACCCCATAGTGTCATAGTATATGAGATCAGAGACATTTAAAACATCCTCAAGTTTTAACCTCTTATACGTCTGAGGACCTAGCTTCCTAAATGACAGCCACTCTTCTCCAGATGACTGTAAACAAGCAAGATGAATGGAGTGTGAACCTCTGAGACATTATCAATAACAATTTTTTACATACCTGCAGTTTTAAACTGAGTTTCATATAATTTCCTATACAGCGGGCAGTCCTCAAGCAAAAAAGCATGCGTGCCGATAGATACGATCCGGCCTTTTTCCATGACAACGATTTTATCCGCTCCGAGAACTGTCGAAAGACGATGAGCAATGACAAGTGCGGTCCGTCCCTGCAGCAAAGAGGCCAGTGCATTTTGAATCTTGCGTTCTATGAGTGAATCCAGAGAACTCGTAGCTTCATCAAGAAGAACAATCTTGGGTTCCTGCAGCAGCACACGTGCGATCGCCAAACGCTGGCGTTCACCGCCGGACAGACGATAGCCGCGCTCACCAACAACGGTATCGTATCCTGCCGGCATCGCGGCTATCGTTTCGTGAATTTGGGCGGCTTTACAGGCTACCACCATCTCCTCTATAGAGGCGTCCTCCCTTGCAAGACGGAGGTTGTAAGCAACCGTATCATGAAAGAAGAAAGGATCCTGTGGAACCATGCCCATTTGCGATCGCAGTGATGTCAGAGTCAACGATTTGTTATCCATGTTGTCCAAATATAGACAGCCTCGGTTGGGGTCGGAAAACCGCGGAATAAGATTAAGCATAGTCGTTTTACCGGCGCCGCTCGGGCCGACAAGTGCCACCGTTTCGCCCGGTTTTATAGTCANAAGTGCCACCGCCCGGTTTTATAGTCAGTGTGACGTCTCTCAATGCCCATCGCGTCCGTTTCTCTTCGTAGCTATCCCGGACCGCGGTTTTGTCTTCATTTTCAGAGCCGCTGTTTGATCTGTAGTTTTTTTGCCTGTCTCCGTAAGAAAATGAAACATTCTCCAGATGAATCCCGCCTTTTACGCTGTTCTTCGATAGGGTTAGTGGTCCGTCCTGTACTTCCGGCTCGATATCCATAACCTCGAAAATGCGCCGAAACAGCGCAATAGAAGAAAGTATACTGACATGAAGCTGAGCCAGCTGGCTAAGCGGACCATAGAGGCGTGAAAGCAAAGCGGTGAAAGCCACGATGACTCCGAGTCCGATCTGGTGATTGATAACGAGCCAGCCCCCATAAGCCCATAAGAGTGCCGGACCAATTGAGGAAAACATGTTGAGCCACATGAACAGCCAGCGGCCGACAAGAGCTGTATGAACCTGGAGATCGCGAAGCGTCTGGTTGGACTCCGAAAATTGCTTTTCCTCAGCAGCCTGCCGATTAAAAATACGGATCAGTAAAGCGCCGCTCACGCCGAGTGATTCACTGAGCTGAATCGTCATCACGGCAAGCCAGTGTTGAATCTGCGCCTGCAGCGATTGTCTAGTTCTACCTACCCGCTGAGTCGGAATGACAAAACCAGGCACAACAATCAAAGCAAGTACTGCCAACCGCCAGTTCATACTGAACATGAGAAACAAAGTAGCCGCTATATTCAAAAAATTACTGACAAAACCAACAACCGTGGTTGTCACGACACTTTGGATCGCTTCAACATCATTGCTTACGCAAGACACCAGATCACCCGATTTCCGGTAAGCAAAAAAACTGACCGTCTGCCGCTGCAGATGATGGAAAAGCGCCATTCTATAATCGGCCATCACGTTCTGAGCGATCAGATTGCTCAGCCAGGTCTGCAGGACTTCAAGCAAGCCCGTCACAACTGCGATGGCAATCAGAATCAGCGTGTAATCAATAATGACGGACATCTGATGTTGGTTGATCCCGTCATCGATGATCCGCTGAGTCAGCCACGCGGGCATTGCCCCGCCGATAGCCGTGATCAGAATTACCAAAGCAACGGTAATTGCGTGGGGCCAGTAAGGCACAAATGCTCGCAGCGCGCGCCAAAGTATCTTCACATCCAGGTGCTCATTTGCTGCAAGTTCCTGCATGCGCCATTTTTTTAAACTTCCTCTATATTGACCGCCGTTCCCGGCGCCAAGACCGAGGCCGCGAAATTCATGCATATCCTTCACCCCTGCATAGCTGACTTCGACCATTTCGTATTTTATGGAATGTACTCCTCAATTTTATCTGAGAAGCGCGTAAAATGACACAATGTGGCTTATTTCAGACTTTTTTCCAAAACAAGCTGAACACCCTAAAAGCCACGAAATGACAAGGGCCTTTAGGGTGCACCAGTAATCAGAATACACGGATCCGGCAGGCAAACAGTTAACCCTGTCCGGTCCCGTCTGTTTTTAAAGTTTCCTGCAAACAAGCTGTAAATTTCAGATTCATCGACCGATAAAAACACGATAAAACAGCGGTTCCGTCACATCTGGTTCAAAGGTGTGCTTGAACCGGTTTCTGCTTCTTCGGGAGTAAGCCATCCTTGATCCAGCAAATCATTTTTAAAAGTTTCTGTATCCGTAAATGTGTGCACTTGAAAACCAAGGCGCTTTGCCGTATCCGTATTCCGTTCCTTATCATCAACGAACAGGACACTTTCGGGTTCTTCACCCAAGCGTTCGATCGCCAGCTTGAAAATTTCTTCATCCGGTTTCTTCATCCGGACACGGTATGAATTGATAACGAACTCAAACAGAGGCATCAATTGGAATTCTTCCAACCTTTCTTCCAAAAAGGAGTTAGAATTGGATAGAACAGCGATGCGATACTTTTCTTTCAGTTTATATGCCAGCGGGACTAATGCACTGTTTAACGTTTTTGAGCAGGACAAATCGTGGAAAAGTTCTCTTGGGTTTTCTGTGTATGTCTCCGGGAACAGCGGTTTGATCAAGGCCATGCCTTCTTCTTCGGTCAAATCTCCCTTTTTGTAGCTTTTCCATGCATCAGAATGTTTTATTTCCCTTAGATTGTCCTCTGTTACCCCGTGACGTCGCAGAACCTCGTCAGATTTCTGCTTATCTTTGAAGAAAAAAACGTCTCCAATGTCAAACAATACAGTTGTTATCATGATTTTTCCTCCTCGTATTTGAAGTTTCCATTTTTAATTACCGCTTCCGCGAAGACCAACTCCAAGCATGATAACCACAACAACTCCGAGGACGGCCATTGTGACATAGGCCCAAGCGAGTTTGTCTTCCAATGTAAAAGTGTGGTCTGTTAACGATCCCCGTTGTGCGTTGGCACCGAATGCTCGTGCATCCGCAACCATCGCCATTGTATGTGTCCCGCGCAGTGAATTAATAAATAAAGGAACGGTCAGCACAGGTAAAGCCATACAAAATCGTTTCAGATAATTCACCCAGCCGCGAAGCTGCCACCACTTGTCGGGATGACTGAAATCATAGCCTCTGACCTCCATGGCCTGCACCAGAGTATTGAATTTTTCGAACATTAGCGGTAGAAAGCGCAGACCAGAAGAAAGCGCAAATCCGAGTTTTACAGGCATTTTCAACTTCATGCAGGCCCAAATGATTTCTGCCGGCTCCGCGGTATACATGAGAAGAAGTGAGGCCAGTGATACACAGAGAAATCGCCCGGTCTGCTGCAATCCGTACTGAAGTCCCTGAACGGAAAGTCCCTGATGTCCTGTCCAGCTGAGCGTCCACGGAAAAAGAAACAGAAAATCGTGATTCGTATTATAGAGAATACCCTGGCTCCATATTTGTCCAAATGCCGGGATAATCGACATCGCAATGACAACCCGGATCCTCGCTTTGGATGGTTTAACCAACAACCAGGGTATGACAGATACTAAGCATAAAGCAAAAACCCAGCTCCAGTTTAAAAAAACGGATAGAAGCCCGATGATGACCGGAAACAAGACTTTTAGCCGGGGATCAAGCCGATGTATGATCGTATCATGTCCCTCATAGCTCAGCATGTTACGTAACCCTTTGATCCCTACCAATTTCATGAAGCTCAGCGGAATGAGAGCGGGGATCATGAACATAAGAAGATAACCAAGAATGGTCTGTCCAATCAAGTTATGGAAAAAAAACTGACTCATATCGACATCCTTCCTTTTCCCCTGCTGATCTCAGCCCGGTCTGCCGCCCCGATCGAACGTAAAAACTCATCTACACTTAATGAAACCCAGCTTCTCCGTTCATCCGTCAGCAGCCCGTGCAGATGGGCGACAGGCGGCGGAACCACATGGCACTCAGCTAATTGTTCAAAATGGGCAAACACTCTTTCGGGACGGTCATTCAAAATCATTCGACCATGGTTCAGTACACACAACCGATCTGCGTAATGGGCGATAGCTTGCATGTCGTGCGAAATCATGAGATAGGTCAGTCCCTGTTCATCGCGCATATCATCCAGAAATTTTAGAAAGGCACGTGCATGCCCTTCATCCTGCCCGGTCGTCGGTTCATCCAGGATCATGACTTTAGGCGACGATGACAGCAGTGCGGCAAGCGCCGGACGTTCTTTCTGTCCATAGCTGAGCTTGTATGGATTCGCATCCAGGCGATCAGACAAGTCAATTAGCGCCGCAAGTTGCTCTTCCGTATAGGCAGCTTCAGACCGCGACCGACGGCCATAAGTTTTAGCAAAACCCAATTCGTTTTTCACGGTTGCAGAAAAAATCATATTCTCAGCTGATTGAAAAAGATAACCGACTTTTTCGGATTGCCTTGATATTTCACCTGCTTTGACCGGACTTCCATAGCACAGGACCTTGCCTGATGTGGGTTTGTTAAAACCCATGGATAAGGCCGCGAGCGATGTTTTTCCTGATCCATTGGCACCGGCAATGGCCACCCACTCATTTTGCCGGACTTCAAGATTCAGATCCTGAAGCACCTGTTTGTCCCCAAAGCTTAAGCCTACATTCTTCCATTGAAGGAGCGGATCCCCCGGCTCAAACCGTGATTCCCTTGAGGATGAGGATCTGGCCAGTGCTGCCGCGTAAGATGTCCCGCGCAGTGCATCTGCAGCTTCCTCAACTGTCAGCGCTATGCTGCCGTGAAAAACATCAGGCAGTGCATAGCTTAATTGCACCATCTGAGGAACGGAAACACCTAATCTCTGCCATAGTTGAAGATCACTGAATGCCTTTCTGGGTGGGCTGTCGACAATAATTTTACCCTGCTCCATCAGCAATACACGATCCACCCATGGAATGACCTCATCAATCTTATGCTCGATAAGAATTACTGTCATACCAAGATCTTTATTTAGATGCCGGAGAACGCTCAGGACTTCCTGCGTCCCGACCGGATCCAAATCCGAGGTAGGTTCATCCAAAACAAGAATCTTAGGTTCCATGGAAAGGGCCGCCGAAATGGCTACCCGCTGCTTCTGTCCCCCGGACAATACTTCAATGAGCGCTTCGCGGTATTCGTCAGATCCGGTATACCTCAGGGATTGATCCACACGACGTTTAATTTCTTCATGTGGCAAATTAAGGTTTTCGGGCCCAAAGGCCACTTCCAGATCCACTTTGAACGAAATCAGCTGATTATCAGGGTTCTGGAACACCATACCTATGAGCTGTGATGCCTCATGAATCTTCATTTCGGATAAATTTTTTCCATCCATATATACAGCACCATTCATAAACCCCGCTACTCTGTTAGGAATCAAGCCGGACAGCGCAAGCCCCAGAGTAGATTTTCCACATCCGGACGGACCGGCAAGCAGTACAAACTGACCTGCGGGAATGTCAAGCTCCACGTTCTTTAACGCGCTTTCCTTCTCATCAGGATAGCGAAAGGTCAAATGATCGAGGTGTAAATTATGACTGTTCATTGTTTTACCTGCCCGTCATTTAAGACTTTTTCTGATCCGTTTTTTCTGCAGCATTAATTTTTCAACTTTTAGGCGCATCGCCAGTCGGTGGCGGGGTGATCTTGGCTCTACCGCCCAATTGAGTAATCGACTTTGAAACTCTGACTGCAGCGTGGACGAACATCAGCGTATAAAGCAAATGGAATCCTCCGTCCGAGATGAGCTGAAGAATATCTTTTCCAATCGTCGTCATTTCGCCTTTAAGAAAAGGCCCCATTACAAAATCATCTAACTGGGTACGAGGGAAATCTTTCAGAAAACCTACGAAAATTGCGTCAACGAAAATCATTTTCGGGTTCGCCAAGAACTTCTTTCCACGGTACATAATGTACATATCGATAAAAATCCCTTGATACAAATACTTTGGCCATTCAATCGGATTGACACCTGAACCGCCATAAATAAGCTGTTCCAGAAAATATTTCAAGAAGATCAGTGCCGTCGCAGCACCTGGTTTACGAATAACTGCAATGCCTGTAATAAGGACAAATTCATATGGCAGGCCTTTGACGCCCATGAAGTCTAAGAGATTGCCGATGCCTGGAATCGTTTGAACAATCGGTCCGATGAAATTATCACCGAGTATACTGTTCGCTACCATACAAAGAACACCGATAATGGCAACACTTATGATATCTTGCGTCGTCCAGCGATTGCCGTCTTCTTTTCTGGAATTTCTCCAAACCATAAATAACGTTCCGAGAATCACGATCCAAATAACTACATACAGAGTAGCAGCTACACCGACGGGCACAACAACAGTTGTGTTCCAAAACTTCAAACCATCCACTCCCTCTCACTGATCCGATTTTTTCTCCGGTATCTACCGAAGTTGCCTTCATTATGCTCCTGAAATGTAACCACCATATTAAGCTGTAAATAAACGATTGTAAAAAATGTTCCATATATTAAATAATGTAATTTTTATATCATAAAAAATCCATATTCAGCTCATCCGGAGAAAAGTTTTGATTCATTGCCTTTTCTTTTAATAAGGCTTTATTAAACTTGTCTATTGTTTTCCGCCCCATGCGCTCGCTGATCCCCCAGGAGTCTCGCGCCTTCCGCTCCAATCAACGGAGGGCAAAAACAACATTGAATTTAAACATAGCCTTTAATAAAAAAATCCCCGGTTTTTATTTCCCAGAGATTTTCATAAATATAACTTACTATTTACCAATTTATCGGTTTGTTTAAGCACTCCGTGATAGCCTATTTAAACACGAAATGGTCCACTCAATTATCCTGATCGCCGTTTCAATTCGCTGTGTTGTATCACCGGTGAATAGGAGTTTAATTTCTTCATCCACATTCTCAGGCACTCTTTTTAATTTTTTTAAATGATAAAAAACTAAGCCATTGGGCGGTACAGGCTTACTGTTTACAGCCCAAAGTCCCTCAAGTATTTTCCATGAAGTGGTTGCAACTACAAAGGCAGCTTTTAATTCATCATCAGCCTCTCTTGCTGCTTCAATTTTGATTAGAGCCGTTTCAAGCCAGTAAACGATGGATTTCACTTCACTCTTAGGCACTTCATATTGTTCAAGCACGTTATTTGCCAACTCTTTGATTTGTGAAAACTTTCTTCGGTAATCAAAAAGAATAATTGAATCCAGAAAGTTGTACAATCCCATTGAGGACGATTTGCACTTGTAAACTGCCCGTTCAAAGTCAGCATATTTCATCTCGACAAGGATGTTGCCGCGATATTCCGAACAAAGTGGCCTGTTCAATCCATCTTCAAGTAACACATAGAAGTCTATATCCGAAGTTTGGTAATTTTCCCCGCGAGCCACGGAGCCCTGAAGAAGCAATCCTATAATTTCACCATCTTGCACCGCTTCATCATATATCTCGGCAACCAAACATCGATGAGCAATACTTTTGATAAACGACAGATCAATCATAACTCGCCTCCGGGTAAAACTTGGGATATAAATAATCAAAGATATATAATTTATAACTGAATTTTTGATTGTTTGAGCTGCATATCACACGCAACAGGGCAGGTTGAAGAAGGAGAAGTATTGCTTGATGCGGGATCAGGATAATACTCTTGAAGCTAATCTTAGCTGCCAATTTTCCTTCAGTAAATTTTTTGCCGTTTTAGCGGCTCTGACCCTTAATGATAAGTCATCTGAAATCCTGACTTTGTAACTCCCTGATAAAACTGCCTGACGCAGTTCCTCAACTGTATTACAATCCATTTTAAATTTATTATAAACACAGCTGATCTGCAAAGGATGGTGGGCATCGCTGCCTGCTACAACGGACTTGCCGAGCCTGACAGCAAAATCGTACACTTTTTCTTTCATTCGCTTTACCCCATACATGTTCAAATCTTTGCCATTCAAATCAAACGCATCGAACTGTTTCAACAAGTCTTCGGGAAGATTAAAGAGCGGATTGGCTTCTCTGAATGGATGCGCACCGATTTTCATGAAATCGTATGGTTCGCCGATCTGAAACAAATGTTCCAAAGGTATAAAACTCGTATCTGTTGTATAAGGTTCCAGCTGTTCGCGTAATTCTTTTACTGCATGACGATCGCCTGTAAATAAAACATGCCCGCCTTCCTGAATATTAATTTCCATACCAGGAAAAACTTTGAACCCGTCCACATCGTAGTACCCACTTTCATATTGAAACTGTTCATCGAGTGTTTTATAAATTTCGTAAAACCGATCCGTGTTAAAGTGTTCAGTCAACGTAAATGCATCCAATCCTTCATGGCGGGCTTCTTTAATCATACTTAAAAAATACTCAAGTGAAAAATCAATCTTTTTTGTAAATTTAACATGAGTATGGAAATCAATCTTCATCGGTGTCACTCCTCTGGAAATTAATTATCAATTTGTAATTAATGATATATTTTTTTCAGCCAATATTCAAGTATAATAATAATCACAGAAAGGAAGTTTGCTCATGTCAAATTCATTTACCTGGGATCTAACCAGCCTATCCCCGATACAAAAAAAAATAGCCGATTTTATCGAGAAAAACATTGAACACTTGCCATTTATGACTGAGCGTGACATTGCCGCTAAAATTCCGACAAGCATCGCATCTGTCTCACGATTCTGGAGCGCTGTCGGCTTTTCAAACCTTAAAGAATTCAAAAAAAGTATTCAAATATATAATGAGGTCACGCCTGCAAACAAGATGAAAAACACCTTTAATCGCGTTTCAGAAGACGATCTTCCGGGCGCCCTGCTTGAAGGTGCCACCGCCTACCTTAGCGAGACATCTCAGCATCTGTCTCGCGACACATTCGAACAGGCTGTTGAAAAAATTGTTCATGCAGATAAAATTTTTATATTCTCTCCCGGCCCATCCGAAGGGTTAGGGACGTTATTGCGCTTTCGGCTTAACCGTTTTGGCATGACCATTCAGCCGATGCCTAACAGTGGCCACGAACTGTTCGAATCGCTGGTCAACATCTCGGCGGATGACACGGTCATCTGTTTCAGTTTTGCCAATATACTGCCTGAGACCAGAGTCATACTGGATTATGCCGCTGACGTTAAATTTACGACGGTCGTGATCACCGATTTACTCGTGACTGACCTGAATCAGCTTGCCGATATTGTGCTTTATACCGCACGCGGCCAAATTTGGGAATTCCACTCCATGGTGGCACCAACGGCTGTCATTGAAAGCCTCATTATCGCTGTTGGCTTTCGCCTTCAGGAACAATCCGTGGCAAAGTTAGATATGATACAAGCATTGCGGAAACGCTATGCCCTCTTGCTGCCAAGATAATAAGACTGTTCCTGCTGGCGCGCAGTAACCGTGTGCAGCAAAACCAGTCTTATTTTAGGCGATCACCTCTACTTTTTTGCCTTCGGACAAGAAAACAAGCATGTCCTGTTCCTAGAAGCTCGGTACTTCAGTGCCGATGTAGTTCACTAGAGCGATTGTATGGCAAGTGACGTAATTGACAACACGGCCCAGCAAATAAATCCAAGTAAAATCGGTCTGCCGCCGTTTTTGACAAGCTTCACTACATTGGTGTTCAAACCAATTGAAACCATGGCCATCACAATCAGGAATTTTCCAAACTGCACAAAAAAATTAATCACGTCACCCGGAAGAGGCAGAAAAGTGCTGACTACGGACGCCAGGACAAAACCGAGCACAAACCACGGGAAGATTTTCGAAAAATGGTAGCTATTATTATTTTTCCGTGCCGTTTTACGTGAATAATAAAGGGCGAGCACCAGCGTGACGGGCACGATCATCAGTGTGCGGGTCAGTTTGACAATCACAGCAAGATTGCCCGCTGCATGGCTAAAAGTATAGCCCGCTGCCACAACCGACGAAGTATCATTGACGGCCGTCCCGGTCCACAATCCGAAATTTTGATTGCTCATACCCAGTACATGTCCGAGAAAAGGAAATAAAAACGCCGCAATCACATTAAAAAGAAAAATTGTGGAAATCGAATGCGCCACTTCTTTTTCGTCTGCATCAATGACCGGCGCGGCTGCTGCAATCGCAGAACCTCCGCAGATCGCGGTTCCTACCCCAATCAAAGTTTGCGTCTTTCCTTCGATTTTGAGCAGTTTTCCGGCGACATAAGCCGTCAGAAATGCGGCTGCCAGTGTAAATACAAGCAGTTCAAGCGTCTGGCCCCCTACTTTAATAATATTAAACAGATTAAGCCCAAACCCCATGAGAATAACGGAATATTGCAGTACCTTTTTTGACGTATATTTGACCCCGTCCTCAAACAGGAAAGGCCTTTTCCAAAAAGATAACAGCATGCCTGACAAGATGCCCAGAACCGGACTGCCGATAATCGGAAAAAATGTTCCGATCAGCCAGGCAGGTATTGCAAGAACTGCCGCCAAGATAATTCCCGGCAATATTATTGTGATTTTGTTCACATGATCACTCCTTATGCTGGCAATTATAGGGCTTGTACATGAATAATTAAAATATTATTATTTTATTATTATCATAAGTAAATAGTTATGGAGGAGAAAAAAGTGACACTCAGACATTTGCGAATATTCATTGCGGTCTGTGATGTAATGAACATGACTGCCGCTGCTGAGGCGCTCTTTATGTCGCAGCCTGCCGTCAGCCAGGCCATCTCTGAACTCGAAAAACATTATGGCGTGCGCCTTTTTGAAAGGCTGTCACGAAAGCTCTATTTAACGCAAGCCGGGGAAAAACTATTAAGTTATGCACGTCACATGATCAGAATGAGCAAGGATGTCGAGATAGAGATGCGAACCCTGAACGAGACGAGTATGATCAGGGTCGGCGCGAGTGTTACTGTCGGTGCCCATGTACTGCCAAAACTCGTGAGCAGCTTTCAAGATTCGAACCCCAGGGTAAAAGTTGAGGTGATTGAGGATAATACCGCAAAGATTGAGAAAATGGTCCTTCAAGACCAAATTGATTTCGCACTCGTTGAGGGCGAAACAGTCTCAACCGATCTGATCAAAAAGCCTTTTATGGAGGATGAACTGGTGCTGATCTGCGGCACCCGGCATCCCTTCGCCCCGCTTCCCGTCATCACCCCGGATGAACTTGAGAAAGAGCCATTCATTATTCGTGAGGAAGGCAGCGGGACTCGGAAAACGTTTGAAGACGTGATGACAAGTGCTTCATTGTCATGGGAAGTAATATGGACGTGCAACAACGCTGACTCAATCAAAATGGCCGTTTCCGAAGGGCTTGGTGTCTCTGTCATTTCAAAACGTGCGGTTAGAAATGAAGTCCATTCCGGATTGCTGCGCATCAAAAAAATCGATGGACTGCATTTCAAACGTCAATTTAACCTCATTCATCATAAAAACAAATACCTGACATGTTCCATGCAAAAATTCATTGATTCATGTTTTTAAACTTTAGAGTTTATAAAGTGCAGAACAGAGCCTAATTTTTTAAGGTTCTGTTTTTATTCATGTTCTTTTATGTAAAAATGGTTGACACAGTAAACTATTTGTTGGTAAAATACAAAACAGTTAACACAGTTATCTATTTTTCAGAAAGGATGCATGCTATGGAATTAGATTCGATCCGAGCACTAATCAAGGATTACGAAGAACTGTCAATTTATGCAATGAATCAAGTACATGAGTCTATTGAAGAAATCTCCCGGAGCAATCAAATTACCTTTGAGCAATTTTGCCTGCTTCGGCTGCTGGTAAACTCTCCCGGCATCAGCCCGGTTCAGATTGCGGAACGCCTGAATATCAATAAAAGCGGCGTTAGTATCCGGATCGGCAGATTGCTGGATAAGGGATTCATTGAAAAAAAGAAAATTGACAACAGAAGTTTCGCCCTCTACACTTCTGAAAAAGGGAGAGCACTTTTCGAGCAAGGAGAAAAGAAAATTCAGATGCTGGTTGAAGAGTGGATTCAGGAGCTCGGCGAAAAAGACAGCAGAGAATTCATACGCATCTATAAGAAAATCAACACGATCATCATCAGATTGAGGGCTGAAAAATGAAGAAAATCATCTCTTTACGCTGGGCATTTCTAGCCATCTGGATTATCGGTCTGGCTGTGCTTATCATCACTTCACCCAATATGAATCAGCTGGTTCTTGAGAAGGGCGGATACTCCTTTCCAAACAACTATTCCTCAAGCATTGCAGGCAATCTTGAGAAAAAAATCGGCGGAAACAGCAACGGTACAACTTATCTGGCTGTTTTCCACTCCGACAAAGGCCTGTCTCAGAATGACAAGGCATCGATTAAGCAAACACTGCAAAAAATTAAGAACAACAAAGCAGCACTGCATATACAAAGTGTTACAGACAGTTTTGACAACAGCAGCCTGAAAAATGAACTTGTTTCAAAGAACAATAAGACAGTGATGGCAATGCTGCAGATTGAAAACACCAAAAATCTGACGGTCCATCAAGTACGGACAGCTATTGATGCACAAATAAAAACTAACGGTGTCAGTACCTATCTTACAGGTCAGCAGTTGATCAATGACGATATGAACACGACTGCTCAGGAAGGACTGAAAAAGACGGAATGGATCACCGTTATTTTCATTCTTGTCGTTCTGCTCCTTGTCTTCCGTTCAGTCGTTGCCCCGCTTATTCCACTGGTTTGCGTAGGCATCAGTTATGTCGTTGCTCAGTCCGTCGTGGCTTTTCTCGTTAAATATTTTAATTTTCCTATTTCGAACTTCACTCAGATCTTTATGGTTGCAATTATGTTCGGTATCGGGACAGATTACTGTATCCTCTTGCTGAGTCGGTTTAAGGAAGAACTGGCAAACGGAAAAGACAAGCACGAAGCGACAATAAACACGTTCAAGACAGCAGGAATCACGGTTCTGCACAGCGGCATCCCGGTTTTTATCGCCTTTCTTTCGCTTGCCTTTGTCCAGTTCTCCCTGTATCGCAGTGCGGTTGCCGTCGGAGTCGGGGTGGTTTTTCTCCTGATTGCCCTGTTTACAATCCTTCCGCTATTTACCGCAACTCTTGGCAACAGATTGTTCTGGCCGATGAACAAAAATATTAAGCAGTCCAAGAGCGGTATCTGGGCCTGGGCCGGCAATCTCTCTTTTACAAAACCGATTATTGCTTTACTGATCGTTGGTCTGTTCACTATTCCGCCGATTATCGCTTACCACGGCCAGCCGTCATTCAATTCGCCTGAAGAAATTCCAAATAAATACGCGTCAAAGGAAGGCTTTAATATTGTTTCAAGAGACTTCGGTGCAGGAAATATTTCTCCGGCCACGATTTATTTTCAGAATGACGTGAACATGCGATCGGCAGATTACGTAGCGTTGATGGAACGGATTTCTGAACAAATAGCCAAAGAGCCGCACGTTGACAAAGTGTTGAGCGTATCACGTCCTCTAGGAAGCCGCCTGAACGGTATCTATGTCAAAAATCAGGCAGGCTCGGTGCATAGCGGATTGTCCGATGCCTCGGCGGGATTGGGAAAAATTAAAAACAGTCTGAAGGATACGAGCAAACAGATAAACGCTTCCCAGCCGCAGCTGAACAGTGCTTTATCGGATATCGGCAAACTCCAGGCTGGCACAAATAAGACAGGCAGCGGGATTGGTACCATGCAGGCCGCGCTGACGCAGATTTCCAGCGGCATCAAATCCGGCGCATCCGGCACCTCGGAGATCAGAAAAAACATTCAGAGCGCGCAAACCCAGCTGGCACAGCTGCAATCCGGGCAAAATCAGATTCAAAACGGCTATCAGCAGGTCGCCGCTAATCTGCAGAAGATTTCTAATCAGCTTGGACATTTTTCTTCGGCAAACGGCCAGCCGGCAATTGATACCACCGGTCTTGAGCAAACGCTCGGATCAATGGGAAACAATTTAAAGGCCTATATTGCAAAACATCCGGAAGCACTCAGTGATCCGAATTTTGCTCAATTAGCATCAGAAATTCAGCAGCTGCCTGGAGTGATGACCAATCTGCAGCGTTCAATACAAACGTCCATTGATCAACAGACAAAGAGTGCACAAGCCCAAATTAAGCAGTTAAACAGCGGCATCCAGTCATTGGCGAATGCCATGAATCAACTGAATCAGCAATCTGATAAAATCACGAACGGTATCAGCCAGTTCAGAGCTGGTCTCTCCCAAATTGATTCTGGACTTGGGCAACTGGAAACCGGGTTGAATCAGGCGGGAAACGGCCAGGATCAGGTGATCGCAAAGATGCCGCAGATCACGGATGCTCTAAATCAGATTGCATCCGGCCAGGGTAAGATGAAAACCGGGTTTGGGCAAGTCCAAAGTCAAATGGGCACGCTTTCTGAAGGATTGGTCAAAGGTTCAGACGGAGCTGGCAAAATTCAAAGTGGTATCAATTCGGCCAATGACTTTATCAATAACTGGGCAAACGTTCCCTATGATAATTCGGGAATCTACGTACCAAATTCAATCTTCTCAAATGCAGCCTTCAAAAAATCGCTGGATCAGTACATGAGCAAAGATGGAAAGGTTGCCAGTATCAGCGTTATTTCAAAGGATGATCCTTATTCCAACCAAGGTATCCGCAACTTTCAGTCTCTGAAAAATCAGCTTCCGTCAATGCTTAAGGGAACAGCACTAGAAAATGCCCATATCGGTATTGGCGGCATTGCAAGTTCGAACAGTGACATCCAGAAAATGGAGAGTTCAGATTATTCACATGCGCTCATTTTTGTACTGATCGGTGTCTTTATTGCCCTTGTTATCGTTCTGCGCTCACTGACAATGCCGATTTACCTGATGGCTTCGCTGCTTCTCACATATCTTGCATCACTCGGCTTCAGTGAACTGATTTTCACTAAGCTCTTCCATTATTCCGGTCTGACTTGGACGACACCGTTTTTTGCCTTTATTATTCTCATGGCCCTGGGCATTGATTATTCGATCTTTGTTATGACACGCTTTAATGAATATGCCCATCTGGCGATTAAAAAACGAATGATTCTAACGCTCTGGCACATGGGCAACGTCATCTTTTCCGCTGTCATTATTCTTGGCGGAACGTTTGCCGCCATGCTTCCGTCCGGTATGCTTTCGCTGGTCGAGATTGCAACAACTACGATCATCGGCCTGGCACTCTATGCGGCAATCGTCATCCCGCTTTTTGTACCTGTTATGGTTAAATTTTTCGGGCGTGGGAACTGGTGGCCGTTTTCTGAAAGAAAGACAGATTCATTAGTCTCTGAAGAAAGCCGTGCGGAATAAATAATCAACCAGGCAATGCATCTGTGAGCCTGCGGGAAATGGAGAACATCCTATGAAAAAACATACGCTACTGGTAACCGGCGGAACTGGTTATTTGGCTTCATGGATCATCAAAGGGCTCCTGGAAGAAGGCCATGATGTCAGAATCACTGTCAGAAATAAAAACAATTCAAAAAAATATCAGCATCTGCTTAAAATCGAAAGTGAAACAGCTGGGCGGCTTTCTGTCTTTGAAGCCGATCTGTTGAAAGAGGGCAGCTTCGATCAGGCTGTTTCTGGTTGTGATATTGTGTTCCATACGGCATCTCCCTTCTTTATCGCCGGTATCAAGAATGCGAACGATGACCTGATAAAACCGGCTAAGGAGGGGACGCGGAATGTTCTGAACGCAGTAAATAAATCTACATCTGTTGAACGAGTCGTTCTGACCAGCAGCGTCGCCGCTATCTATGGAGATAACTGTGAAATGAGGGGGAAAGCCGCTTTTAGCGAAGCAGACTGGAACGAAACAAGCAGTGCCAGCCACCAGCCATACAGTTTTTCAAAGACAGTGGCTGAAAGAGAGGCATGGGAGATGTGCAAAAAGCAGAAAAAGTGGAGTCTCGTTACAATTAATCCCTCATTTCTGCTCGGTCCGTCCCTGACCACAAGGAAAGATTCTACAAGTATTTCGACCGTCGTCGATTTTCTGAGCGGTAAATACAAAACCGGCGTGCCAGCTTTAACAATGGGCTACATCGATGTCCGTGACGTAGCGAAAGCAGAAATAGCTGCCGCTTTTACAGAAAAAGCCCATGGCAGATATCTGATTTCAGCTGGTGAGACTTCCCTTTCAGGGATCTCTGCGACACTGGAAAAATGCTTTCCGGGACAGTATCCGCTTCCTAAACGCATCGTCCCCAAAGCACTTTTTTGGCTGATCGCGCCAATGGTTGGTTACTCAAGAAAAGTCGTATCAAGAAATGCGGGACTCCCACTGAAGTTTGACAATCGAAAAAGCATAACTGATCTGGGCATGACTTACAGAAATCTTGAAACAACTCTGATCGACCAGAAAGAACAGCTTGAACGAGATGGACTGATCTAAAGAAGAAAAACAATGTGATAGCAAATTTAAGTACACTTAAACGGCCACTAAACAGGTGGCCGTTTTATTATTTTCGCTACGCCTGACCAGTTAAAACCCGTGCCCCACAAGGCTTGCTGCCTTCTTTACTTCTTTCTTTTCCGAGAAAAAACTGAATAAAAGGGCAATAATCATCATGATCGAGATGCTTCTGAAAGTCTTGCTGAACGCATGCTCTGCAGCGGTGACCATATTCTGCTGTGCTTGAGTGATCAATCGATCCATCTCGGATTTTTGCCCACTAAGTTTCCGAATGAGCTTTTTTATCAACGCTCCTTTTTCTGTCTCTGCTTTTTCATTGATCTTTATTTGAATCTGCTTCTTTTGTTCCTCTACCTGATTTTTAATGATCCGCTCCATTTTTATTCCGGAAGACTGCTTCATTTGCTGCTGACCTGCCTGATCAATTTTTGAAAAAGCTGCTGTAATAACTCTTTTCTCTGCCTTTCCAATCTGATGTTCAATTTCGATGCTGCCTGTTTTCTGAATCACTGCCACCTTGCGATCAATCGCTTCGTTCAGATTGGATTTTTTAAACGTGGCATTATTGATTTTTGATGTATTGATTGCCCTCAGTTTACTGATTACGGCTTGCTTGGCCTCGCTCATCAGTATTTTATTTTGTTCCACGTCTCGAATCATCTCTTTTTTCGCCTCGTTCAAGTTGGACTGCATCGCCGCGGTCAGAACAGCGACAAGCACCGCAATGCCAATCACACTGCCTAATGTCCGCCCCATGTTGCTGATTCCTGAGGCCATACCGAATTCATGCTCAGGGACAGGAGCAATAATGGCCGACATAATGGGTGCTAAGCAAAATCCATTGCCTGCGCCGCCTAAAACCAGAACAGAAATGATTTCAAGCCTGTTTGAATCACTGGTTAAGAAGCCCATGAGATAAGCGGACAGTATGACAATCAGAATGCCGATCACAATCACTGGTTTTGTTCCCCGTTTGCTGACTACCCCGCTGACTGCCGAACAAACCATTGTTCCAAGTGCAAAAGAGGCAAGTGTCAGTCCGGCCTGCAGAACGGAATCATGCATCAGTCTTGTCAGAAAAAAAGAACTGATAAATATCAGACCGTTCATCGCAGAAGCGATCAACAGCAAAGTGACATTTGCGCAGGAGAAATAGGAACTACGGAACAGATGAAGAGCAAGCATCGGTTCTTTGCTTTTTATTTCTACAACTAAAAACAAGAGAAGCGAGACCGCTGCCGCCGCAAAACTACCTTCAATGGACGATGATGTCCAGCCATGATCATTGCCCATGATTAGGGCATAAGTCAGTGTACTCATCGAAACAGACAGCAACAAGATGCCCAGCCAGTCAATGCGCTTCCCCGCTGTAACATCGTAAGATTCCTGAATCAGCAGGGCAGTCAGCAAAATAGCCAGCGCGCCAATTGGAACGTTCATGAAAAAGACAAAGTGCCAGTTCAGGTATTTACTGATCAACCCGCCCAGGACCGGTCCGGAAGCTCCAGCGAAGGCTGCCAATGCACCCCATATGCCGATAATTGTCTGCCGCTCTTCTTTCGAAAACAAGCCAAGAGTGATCGGGATCGAGACAGGTACAATAATCGAAGCACCAATCCCCTGCAGAACCCGAAGCAGGATCAATTGATCCACGTCCGACGTCAACCCGCACAGGAGCGATGAGCCGGTAAAAATCACCATCCCAATGATAAAAAGCTTCTTCCGGCCGAATTGATCGGCCAGCTTGGCTGCAGTCAGAAGGCAGACCGCAAAGGACATGTTGTAGCCATTAACAATCCAGGAAATAAAAGACACCGTTGTATTTGTTGCTTTCATCATGTCCGGCAATATAATATTAACAATTGTCGTGTCAAGAATAGCCATCAAAAAGCCCAGAACGGCAGCACAAAAAGCCAGATTTCTTTTCATTTAGCTTCCCACCCTTTTAATTAACAATATGTTGATTAATCATCACGCTGTTAATTATAATGAAGGCAGAAAACAGAACAATAATCAGTTCATCGGGAAAAGTTGCTTAGTCAACACAGGGCGATCAATTGATGATTAACGGAGGAAAAAAATATGAACGAGAACGACAGGCGATTTAAACGTACAGAACAAATCATTCGCGATGTTTTTGTTCAGCTGGTGAACGAAAGAGGCTTTAATCATGTGACGATTAAAGACATTACGGAACGCGCGAACCTCAACCGGGCGACTTTCTATCTTCACTACACAGACAAGTATGAATTGATGACCGCATTTCAGAAAAAATTTCTGGAAGATGCCAAAAACTTATCAACAGAAAGTAAAAAAATTGATATTTTTTCTCTTTATGACAAAGAAGAAACGATTCTCTTCTTGGTTAAGATTTTGCAATACTATAAAGATCACTCTTCAGTGATCAAAATGATGCTTAATGAAAACCGTTCCGATTTTATAAAACTGATGAAGCAACTTGTATTTCAAAATTTGTTTGAAATTCCGGCCGTCAAAGAACAAGGCAGCCAATTATCGATTCCTAAGAACTATCTAATTTCCTATATTTTTTCCGCTCATTTCGGCATTTTACAGGAATGGTTGGATACGGGAATGAAGGAAAACCCGGAAGAAATAGCAGGTATTATGTCGAAAATGACTGTACAGGGGACCATAGCCGCTTCTGGGATACTTACAGGATATGGAAAGAAGGCATGATTCCTTAAATCAAGTCAATTTTTTACTAGTCTGCTTTCTCCTTCATGTCTAAACTGATTTTGCAAGACATAAGGAGGTAACAGAATGAGCGATTCTGCAGAAAAATGCGTAATGGTCATTGACCATAGTCTTCCTCTTGGGCTGATTGCCAATACGGCGGCAATTCTGGGCTGCACACTGGGAAAAGATAAAAGTGAAATAGTTGGAAGAAACGTAACAGACGGGGGTGGTTTCCTTCATAGAGGCATCGTGCAGCTCCCCATTCCAATCCTTGCTTTATCACAGGATGGACTGAAAATGCTGCATCGGGAAATCATCGATCAATATAAGGAACGGATCACGTTAATCAGCTTTAATGATATTGCCCAGAGAAGCAAAAATTACGATGACTATGCTGAGAAGCTTGCCACTATTCCGCGGGATGACCTAAATTATCTGGGTCTGTGCCTTTATGGTGAAAAAAAGGCGATTAATCACTTAACCGGCAGTCTGCCGACATTGAAATAATTGCGTATTATCTGCCATTCTCTGAAAAAATCGGTCTTCTCACAAATAAATCAGTCTTCATAAAAAAATATCGGTCGTCCTGTAAATAAATCGGTCTTCATGAAAAAATATCAGTCGTCCTGTAAATAAATCGGTCTTCACGAAAAAATATCGGTCGTCCTGTAAATAAATCGGTCTTCACAGTAAAACAGTTAAAGTGATGCACACCATCTTTCCCATGGGTCAAGGCGGTGTCCAGTTTTTTATACTATAAGAAAGCATAAAAATTATAGTGGATTATAGTATAAGCGGCCGAATAGACATCGGATCTTCGAAAGGAACTTCGACTAAGAACGTGCACGTCCTATGCACAACGCCGAAGTCACCGCATCCTGCGGAAGTACGTCCTGTGGCATGTTCGGCATTAGGCCATCCGTGGCCGTCACAACTAAGGCTCAGCCTGCGCCAGAGGGCTTGGCTTTGCCAAGTTTTCTTTAAAAAGAAGCAGATTGTCTGCGATAGTCGATCGGAGCGACACCGGTATAAGCCTTGAAGGACTTGTCAAAGTGACTTTGATCATAGAAACCGCTGGCTACAGCGACATCGGCTATAGATTTTTGACCGTGAAGCATATTCTTCGCGCTGTTAATACGCAGATTAATGACATACTTTAGCGGTGTCATCCCCGTGTAAGCATGAAAATGGCGGATCAAGGTATACTTATCCATTCCGACACGCTCCGAAATTTCATCCATCCTTATTCTGCGCCTATAGTTCCGGATTAAAAATAGCCTAACGTCATTTAACTTATCGGAACTCATTATTTCTGAATTCTGCGTGATGCCGTTGCGATTCAGATCCATGTAATTCATCAAATGAATCAATATTTTTGATTCATTTTCTGCATTCGCCAGATTCGTTTCAAACTGATTGAACCATTGAACGAGAACCCGGAATTGATCTTCAGTTATTTGCGGATAAATGCCGCCGCGGAAGAGCCATTCACCTCCGAATTGACTCAGCCATGACGCGCTAAAATAGAGCATCCGAAAACGCCAGTTTTTTACATCGCTTGGAGAACAGCAGTGCACCGCACCCGAGGGAATAACCAGAAGTGTCCGATTGGCTAAGTAAAAAGATTGATGACCGATTCTTGCCCGGCAGCTGCCCTGCTCGATCAATCCTATAGCAACCTCATCGTGAAAGTGGGTTCTGGACGTATGAATTGCATTGGTGCATGTTTTTATTTCGATAACCCGGTTGCTATCGGCCTGGTAGTTGATACCTTCCATTCCAAACATCCTCGTAATTCATATTTATTTGCTTTTAATCATATCCCTATTACAGATCCCACAATTCCGGCGGGTTCAGCTCATACTGACCGTTTTTGCGATACATGAACTGGGTGATAATCAACTCTCTGCGCAGTGTCGCATAATCCGGATGAAATTGCCTCAAGTATTCACTAATCTCTTTTTCCGGATAGATTCTCCCGAATTCGAGTCCCTTAACGATGTGAGATAAGACAACCAGCCTTTTTTTGCGTTGCGCCGGAATGTTCTTCAGCCGGCCTTCGGGTGTAAAAAAGTTACTGAGAATAGCCGCCCGCTCTGCTTCCGTAACTGACATTTCGGACCCCCCCTCCTTTTTTCCTAACGATAAAATCGCCTTGGCACTGCTCTCTAGCGCCTTGGTGTCGAGTGAAAAATAAATGGTGTTTTTATCCCGGCGTTCTTTGATCAAACCAACTTCGCGCAGTTTCGCAATATGGTGCGTAATCGTCGGTGGCTTAAGGGAGAGCTTTCCGGCAATGGCCTGGCCATGAAGCGGCCCCTGCTGCAGCAAAGCAATAATACGAATTCGTGTTAAATCACCCAGCGCTTTATAAAATTCAACGATTCGATTAATTTGCATCAAAACACCTCTAACCAATTTATCATCTATCTAATTAGATAGTAATCAAATTAATAAGTAAATGCAAGTGCCACTTCTTATTTTCCTGATTTAATCACTAATTCTCTCAAGGCACGGATGGCTTTCTCCATTTCCTTCTGTGACGCGTAAGCATAAGACAAACGTAAATATTGCCGTGCACTGCGATCATACAAAACGCCCGGGTTAAGCAGAACACCCTTTTTCAAAGCCTGTTCAAACAAATGACGTGGATCGATCGTCGGAATCATATTTAACCAGATGTAGAAACCACCTTGAGGTATCCGCCATCTCCCAATATCTGAGAAATAAGTATCCAGCAAATCAATCAGATCATCACGTCGTTTCTTCAACTGCTTCCGGACAAAAGAAACTTGTCTCTCATATAGCCCCGTTCTCAGAAATTCTCCGGCCGCCCATTGCGACAGAGAACTCGAACCATAGTCGCTCTGCATTTTAATATCGGCAAGCCGGTCAATAACTGGCTGCGGACCCACGATCCAGCCAATTCGGAGACCTGGACTCAGTACTTTTGACAGACTGCCGATATAGAGCACATTTCCGGACTGATCCATACTTTTCAGCGCAGACGGTGGTGGCGCATCGAGCCAAAGATCACGATAGACATCGTCCTCAATAATCGGCAGACGTTCCTGCTCACAAACAGATAGCAGCTGCCTCCTTCTCTTTTCAGTCATAAGAATGCCGGTAGGATTATGAAAAGAAGGGATGGTGTAGACAATCGTCCCGTGGTATTTCTTCTTATAGTCAGCCAGTTTTCCCGGCTGCAAGCCCTCGGCGTCCATCGGCAAACTGACAAAGCGCATACCTGATGACTGGAAAACATGGACAGAATATAAATAAGAAGGTTTCTCAAGCAGCAAAGCAGAACCTCGATCAAGCAGCCCGTTCGAGATGAGCTGCAAAGCCTGGAGCGCTCCAGAAACAATAAGAATGGATGAAGGATCGGCCGTAATTCCGATCCTTTTCAAATGCAATGAAATCTGCTCTCGAAGCTGTAAATCCCCTTTGGGTTCCTGATAACCCAGCGAAAGCAATTTTGGGGGAACTTCTCTGAACAAATCGGCAAATCCGCCGGAAGGCAACAAATCGCGACTGAGTTCGCCTGTTCCCATGCGAATGATATTAGGATAGAATTCGGCTTCATTGATTTTCCGAATCATAGGCAGATTGGGTTTATACTGGCCGGACTCGACGTAAGTCTCCCAACCGCGAGTCTCCCGTTTTGCCATCAGCCCCCATGTATTATTCACAACGATTGTCCCCCCGCCGCGTCTGCCCTCGACCAATCCCTGTGCGGCCAATTCTTCAAAAGCAACAATTACGGTGCTGCGATTAACACGCAATTTTTCAGACAGTACTCGTTGCGAAGGTAATCGAGTACCTACTGTCCATTCGCCGTTTCGGATTTTTTCAATGATATAATCTGTCACTTGTACGCGCAGCGGAACAGACGAATGTCGATCAAGAATCATCACGCATTCTCCCTATCTGATCTCCATATTTGGCTGGCTAAGGATCTCTCATTTTATTCATCAACTATATTTATTCTCAATCATAACATAGTTTGGTTGGTTCATATTTTTTCATTTGGCTGGTGACTTGAGCCATTCTTCTTGCAAGAATAAAGAAAAGAGATCTTTTCTTATTTTTGGAGGTAATTTTATGTTGACTGCTATCATTCATGGCTTTATTCTCTCACTCGGCCTGATTCTGCCGCTCGGCGCGCAGAACATCTTTATCTTTAACCAAGGCGCACGATCAAAGCGTCTGTACGAAGTATTTCCTGCGGTCATTACCGCCGCTTTTTCCGATACCCTGCTTATCTATCTTGCCGTTGGCGGCGTTTCATTGCTGATTCTCTCATTCCCCTGGCTTCAAAATATTTTCCTGACTGTTGGCCTTATTTTCCTAGTTCTGATCGGCTGGACCATTTGGAAAAATTCCTCGGTTGACAAAAATAAGCAGATGCAGCGTCTTCCCATAAAAAAGCAGATCCTGTTCGCTCTTTCCGTCTCTCTACTCAATCCCCATGCCATTATGGACACGATTGGCATCATTGGCACCAACGCACTTCATTACTCTGGAAATGAAAAATGGGCATTCGCGGCTTCCTGTGCCACCGTTTCCTGGCTCTGGTTTTTCATTCTTTCTCTCGCGGGGCATCTAACTGATAAAGTAATGGATGGAACGAGAGGTATGATTTTGGTCAACAAAATTTCGGCTCTGATGATTTGGACGGTTGCATTATATTTGGGCTATTTTTTATTACATCAATAATCGTTCACCTTTAGGTTATTGACTGTCGTTTGCTGATCAGTTATATTAAAGCTATGCTGAACACCGTTTATTTTTTGATCACTGTTCGAAATCGTTTCGGGAGGTAAAAAGTTATCGGGATTAATCAAAGAAAAGAAAGAGAAAAGGCTGAAATGCAAACAAAAATACTTGAGGCAGCCCAGAGGTTAATCGAAACAGAAGGCGTTGAAAATGTTTCGATCCGCAAAATCGCTCAGGCCATCGAATATTCTCCGGCCACTATTTACCATTACTTTGACAGCAAAGAACAAATCATTGATCAAATAATCACCGATGATTATGAGAAAATGATCGCAGTGTTATCAGCTGGACCTTTTTTCGAACAGATGTCAGAAGAAAGTGTACGAAGCAATATAGCGAATTATATCAACTTTGCCGTTGCTATGGGCGACCGATACAAAAATGTGATGTTAAGCGATTCACCAACTGTTCTTGCGCATACATCCGTGCTCCAAAAAGGAGCTGAAGCAGAGCGACCGGCTATAGCGATGCTGTGCCATGCCTTGCGGGGATTTCCCGGACTGACAGAATGTAAAGACTCGGATATTGAAGTTATTGCACAGGTAATCTGGAGTATGCTTTTCGGGCTGGCTCTTCGCCTCATGACCGAGCATACAGACGAAGAACAGAAGCAGCGTCTGATTAATCAGGCGGCGGACTTTATACTGAACATGATTGAAAACAAAGGAAGGTAAACGTGATGAAAAAAATACTGATCTATGCGACAAAATACGGAAGTACGGCTGAAGTAGCACAACGATTAAACGCCGCGTTGGAAGAAAAGGGCGACTTGTTCAATGTGATGACAGACAGCGTCCCTCCGCTTGATTCGTACGAAACAGTCATTTTGGGCGGATCAATTTATATGGGGAGAGTTCAAAAGAAGCTTTCCGCATATATAAATGATCATTTAAAAGAACTGCTGACAAAAAACATCGCCCTATTCCTCTGCGCCGGGCACCCCGATGAGAAAACCAGAGAAAACGAGCTTAAGAACAGTTTTTCAGAAGCATTATACCGGAGAGCTGTTGCGAAAGATATACTGGGGTACGCGATCGATTTTGAAAAAATGCATTTTTTTGATCGACTGATTATGAGTAAAGTCAAAGGAGACCGAATCAGTACAGCTGAATATTTTGATGACCGGATTGCTGCGTTTTCAAAGGCGTTGAATTGAAAACACCTGCTGTCCACATTTTTTGAATGAAACAGCAATATAAGGCCATATCTTGTCTAAGCAGTTACTTATTTATGCCCTGACAGAGTTTTATGAGCGAACGACATTGTCCATCGTCACTCAATACTCCGATGAGCTTGCAGACGGACACTGCAAACTCAGCAAAGGCAGTTCCTTTAGCTGTGATGATGGATTGACCAACCTCAATCTCTTTTCCGGTATATATCGATTTTCTGAAGAGTGATCTGTGACTGTTATATGTATGTTCGAGACAAGTGAATTTTTTCCCGTCCAATGTCCCAGCTTTCGCTAATAAAATTGCAGAAGCACACATAGAAGCAATTGGAATACTTGACCGATAGGCAGTTGTCAGAATTTGGGCGACAGCACTGTTGTCTATCAACTGGTCAACATCATCGCCTCCGGAAATTAATACCAAGTCAAAATCATTCACATTAATATCGTGTAATGCGTATTTCGCCTGAACCCATAATCCACCAAGACTTTCTATCGCTTTTCCATCGGCAGAAACTGTATCGATTTCAGCGTTCCCCGCTTTTCTGAGCAAGAATAACGTGTGTGCGATCTCAAAATCAGCATATTGAGGATAAATGAGGAACAATACTTTTTTCAACACGTGTGACCTCCAATAAACAGTGATTCTTCTTATCAACGCGCGCAAACTTGGCTCTTCTCAAACGTCCAAAACGCATAGGTTGGTTTTTCCTAGTCCCGCTCAATGCCAAGTCTTAATGAAATAGCCGCTTTTATACCAATCCAAGTACTCAAGGCTGACCTGCCAACCTCTTTTTTGATAGGCTTCAGCGATTTTTTGCGGTTGCAGTCCGTTTTTCATTCTATGATTATCCGTCATATACCACCCCATTTGACGTACACCCCGCGTCGCAATGGAGGATACATCATCGAAATATTGCTCTGTGTCATCAATAAACATAAAAACATCGCGGCTGACAATAAAATCGGTACTGTTTTTATCATATAAAGCGTTCAAACGCCTTAATTCCGTTCGTGTAAAATTAAACCGCTGATCTGATGCAGCCAGATCCTCCGTCGCTTTCAGGCAATCCGGATCTCTGTCCAGTCCGTCAATTCTTTTGATATTCTTATTTTGAAGCAAAAAACGGCTGAGAAACCCGCCACCACAGCCCAGATCAACGACGTAGCCGAATAAACCTTCAAAGCGCGTTAAAATTTTATGATTATAAAAAGCTTCTGCCGCTTTCTGATCAATAGTCACATCATGCCCACAGGTTGAACACTTGAGTTTAACGGTAAACGGCGTGCAATTCCACGGATGATGCGCATTCTGGAGTATGCTGCATACATTGCCACAGTTGCCGCAATGTGTGCCCCAAATAGTAAATGGATGTTCCGGAAACATGTGATACACCTTCCTCTAAGGTGGAATCGTAAAACAGCACGGTTACCCGTCTAATCAGCCCAACGGATGGGTTCCTTCCATAATTGCTGAATATAATAGTACCGCTCATCCTGAACTGACGCGATCAAATAGGCCTTATCTAGATTATATTGCAATTAACTCTAGCACTTGTGCCTGTTCTATGAAAGAACCTGTGCTCGTTTATCCGTTACAAATTATAAGTTTTCATGTTATGATAGTGAAGGCTTAGCGATGAAAAAAATTTTCACGATGTTGATTTTCTATCTGTTACTTTGACTGGCTTTAGGGGGAATCTACTTTATGTTTGCCTATCTTCATCTTCTGATGACAATCTCCGTTCCGATTGTCATCATTTGTGGCTGCGGTTTTTTGCTTCAGACACAGCGGCCTGTTGACTCGAAACTGCTGGCTGATATCAGCCTTTACATACTGGCTCCCGCTATGATTCTGTATGCGTTGTCTGATGCCCATCTGCAGGGAGAAAATGTCATCCATATTTTTTTGTTTACCATAATCATGACTGCTCTGTTGTGGATTCTGGCAGTGATTACTTCCAGGCTTGCCAGACTTTCAGAAAATGAAAAGCGTGCGCTGACTCTGACAACGCTTTTCAGTAATGCCAACAATTACGGACTGCCCGTGCTATTGCTTGCGTTCGGAAGCGCGGGTTTTGCGCTGGGCGCCGTATATGTCATCGGCCAGGTTATTCTCGTCAACGTTCTCGGCCTGTACATCGCATCCCGCTCACAGATGAACGGCAGGCAGGCGGTAACCCATATTCTTAAAACTCCGCTCATTTATGCATGCATCGTCGGAATTTTGCTTGATCTCTTTCATTTTCGACTATTGGGAGGGATAAATACGGCCGTCCAAATGCTTGGAAAAGCCTACCCTGTACTTGTTCTGATGATTCTTGGCATTAAACTCGGTACAACTAAGCTAAAAGGACTCAGGTCATCAAAAGTCTGGCTGGGTGTTTTTCTCCGCCTGGCTATAGTTCCCGTTCTTGCCAAGCTGGTTCTGTTTGTTCTCGGAATTCATGGGCTGCTGGCATCGGTTCTTTTCGTAGAAGCCAGTATGCCGGCAGCGATCAATGCGGTCACGCTGGCAGAGAAATTTGACGGTGACACTGAAACTATTTCTCTGATTGTGTCGGTTACGACCATTCTAAGTTTTATCTATCTGCCTCTGTTTGTCGCGATCAGTTGAATCAGTTTTAAAGCAATCTGAGCATGTGTTGATTTTTTTCGATTTGATGTCGATTCTCTTCGCTTTTACATCGATTCGTCCGCCCGTTCTGTCGATTCTCTTCGCTTTTACATCGATTCTTTTGCTCGCTCTGTCGATTCTCCTCACTTTTACATCGATTCGTCACAGATTTCATTTTTCTTGATACAGTCTGAACAACTGCCTGGCATTTTTGCAGATTTTCTCACGCAATGCGACCGGATGGATGACCTCTGCATCAGAGCCCAGGCTCAGAATTTCCTGAGAAGCCTGGTCGGGAGTTTCAAACTGTATTTTTGTGACGACCAAACCCGTTTTCTCTCGATTAATGAAATGGATCCTGTTCTCATCAACATTCAACCGCTTTAAAATTCCTTTTTCTGCGCGAATCGTTACTGAATAACAAGGCCGGCCTTCCCTCAAATTCCTGACACCAGGCCAACCAAAACTGCGAAAGGTTAAAATTTGCCGAAAAAACAAAGTTTCTTCCTGTGATTTGCATATTTCTGACTCTGGACACACGATAGACTCTCATGACATCCTCATGTTTCGCAATTAAATACCAGAAATCCGTCTTGGCAACAAGACCATAGGGGGCAACTTCTCTTGAAACGATTTTGCCATCCACCTTCTGATAGTCAATTTGAATCCAATGATAGTCCCACATAGCTTTCTGAATCATTTCCAGGTAAGGAACGGCTTCATGACCTGTGAACCAGCCGGACGGATCCAGATAGATTCGTTTGCTGAACTGTGTGGCTTCATAACGACGATTGTGAGGAAGTTTCATAATCAATTTATCAGTCACCTGTTGACTTGAGCCAATGCCCAGATCGGTCAACGGGCCTGGCAACCGCCCGATGAGCAGATTTCTTAATTCTGATCCGGTGATATCGGAAATGTCGATACGGCAGCGCTCATCTAAGACAAAACCTCCATGTGGCCCCTCACCGCATAAATTGTAGCTCCTCACCTAAAGAAAAAATAAAATTACGCAGGGCAGCTTTTCCAAGCGACATTGATGAAAAGTCAATTGAAGGACGAATGGCAAAACCACCACCGGTAACCAAAAACGTGCCTTTTTTCTGCTTTACAAAATCGGGAATGACTTCGGCTATACAAGTTTTTTCCCCAATTACATTCACTTTAAAATCATTCATTAATTCTTCTTCGGTCAAACAAGATGGAGATTTTTTTCTCCTTACAACTGCATTATAAATAAGTACTTCTGGTGTCCCATACTTTGTTCTTATTTGTTCAAAGGTATTTTTTACAGATACAGGATCTGTTGAATCTGCAGGGACACCACCAGCATTGATTCCTAAATTATTTAATTTCGAAACGCATTGTTGAAGACTATCTTTCTTTCGAGCAACAAGTATAATTCCAAAGCCATTCGAGCCAAATTTTTTGGCAATGTTAAGTCCGACTCCTGAACCCGGACCAACAATAATAGTAAGTTTATTATTCGCTACTCTCTGCTTAGCATCATCCATCAAAAGTCTTCCTTTCATTCGTGGTAATATTGCATGGTTTTCGTCAACCACGCAACAGCCGTTTTCTTTCAGTTAATTATAGAGCAGGAAAGAACTTTTTTTTCATGAAATCTCCGATAGAATCATGGAACGACTGTATGAGTAAATAACTATTTTTTTGAAAGGCTGTTCAAATCTATGAATTGCAGGCCGGTACCAAACACTATGGTTCGCTGCAAGCGGAAAATTCGGGAGAAAGGAAAAATGATGATTGGGGGCTCGCCGTTGGCTGCTTCTTCGGAGTAATCGCAATTTTCCTGGTAGTCATTGCTTACAGGTTTTAAATTTTGTAAACATCAATGAAGATTTCTTATTTACTCAGACAGCAGAAAAGGATATCTTACTATTTTAGCTTCCTATTATGGCAAAATTATCCATCAAGACTTTGTCACAAAAACACGGTTATGCAGGTTTATAGTGGATATATATTTTTGGCGTTTAAGATCTGTAATGTTATTTCTTTTGCTTTTTCTCCGGAAGCTTTATCATTACCCTGTATATTGGTAGCAAAGAACAAAGTATTGTCCTTTTTCTCAACGGCACCGATAAACCATCCATTGGTCACTTTGTCATTCGTAAATCCTGTGCCTGTTTTACCAAAGAGAACCGTCTCATGTTTTTGTGAAATTCTCAGAATGGATTTCAACTGATTGATGTTCTGATCATCGAATTCTAAGCAGTTACAAAAGAACTTTTGAAAAACCTGAATCTGCTCAATGGGAGAAATTTTCAAGGTCGAATCGAACCAATACGAGTCTAAACTATTGGATAAGTCACAATTTCCATAACCGATGCGGGTATAGAAATTCCTGAGTTTTTCAACTCCAACTATTTGATCTATTTTTTGAAAATACCAGTTTACTGAGTGCTGGATTGCAGAAATTAAATTCTGCTCTTTATTCCATGATTCAATTGAATAAATCTTACGATCCCATGGCAAAGTTGAATTTTGCACACTAATGACACCATTTTCCAACCCTGCCAAAGCTGAATATATCTTATATGTCGAATCTGGCGGGACACGCTGTACGCCCCTTAATGATTTGTCGGAAATGAAATATTTCTTGCTGTTCTTGTCTAAAAGTACAAAGCATCCTTTGTATTTTCCAAAGTATGAACTTAAATTTTCGTAACGCACTCGATTTACCGAGAATACACAATAATTGCTGAGGTCGCATAATTGATCCGATTCCTTTTCAATAACCGGACTCATTAGTGGAATGACTTCACCTTCAAAATGGATTACCTCTTTTTCTCCAAGCTGATTCAATGCGTGATTCAGTTTATCCGAATCAAGATGGGCGCTCTTTGAGAATCTGTTTAAAAATTCATTAACCGTAATAGGGGCATATTCTTGTATTAACTTAACTATTTTTTGTTCTATTTCTGATAACAAGCTCATTGATCCCATGCAACGTCCCTCTTTTCCTGTAACGTTTACATAAATAAATCTTTGATAATCGTTGCACAGCAATAGGTGGAGGTAATTTCATACGTTACACACGGTATTCATAATCTGCGCGACTTATGCATTTTTCAAATAATGGGACCGACCACACCTGAATGTCTCTGGATTCAACTGCTTTACATTCTGCATGATGCTGTATCCATGCATCGGTGTGTACAATGAAAGAAGATTTTAAAAGATCGCTTCTGTCAACCACCTCGTTCACTACTCTCAGGCATGACCGTGCACCTCTTTTTTATTTTAATCGCCTACATATCGACAGCCGATATATCAGTCAATACTTTTGTGACAAAATATTGTTGTATCGAAATAAAGTTTACTGAGAACTCTGTCGCGCAAGTAATACACGAACTGCGAAACTGCTGCTTGTTATAATTAACCTATCGAGCAATGATAATTTCGGTTTAAACTGTATTTTTGTTCAATCATGAAACATTTTTCTTGAGATTGTGTGCACTAAGTTAATTTGGGAGGAGAACAAAATGAAGTTTGCATGCTCATTAATTACGGTGGAAGATATCAATTTTTCAAGACAATTCTATGAAAAACTGCTGCAGCAAAAGGTTAAATATGATTTTGGTGAAAATGTCGTCTTTGAGAGTGGTTTTTCCATTCACTCGAAATCTCATTTTTCAAAATTGATTAATGGCCAGGAAATTGTAAAGGGTGCCAATAATTTTGAACTCTATTTCGAGTACGATGATGTAGATGCATTTGTAAAAGAATTAAAAGAAAATAAAGTTGAATTTATACATGAAACTAAGGAACAACCATGGGGACAAAAAATTGTTCGATTTTATGACCCCGACAAAAACATTATTGAAGTAGGAGAATCACTGGAATTCCTTTCATTTCGACTATTTGAGGAAGGTAAAAGCGTTGAAGAAATTTCTGAAATTACGAGTATGCCAAATCAGTTCGTAAAAGAGGCCATATTAAGGATGAAGAACATCAAGCAAGGAATTTAATATTTATTACGTATTGTTCGTCAACCGCACAACGGCTTTTAGTAGTAAAGAACCCAATCCGATCGCCTTTGATCTTGGACTATCCGCCGATTTTCCATGGCGTGAACAAAACCATTGGGAAATTTTCCCGCTTTAATCCGCAACCAATCGAGATATCGATTCATCCGTACCAAAGCTGTATATAAAAGACTCTTTTCTGAAAGCTGTAACTATCGCATGGTCCCGTTCTGGGTTAATTGGAACAAATTGCATGGACATACTTCCCTTCAGTGGCTTTGCACCATTTCATCAATTGAGTCCTGCAAGTATGCTTTGATTCGCTGCTTCTCTTTCCTGAAAGGTCTCATTGAAAAAATGATCGGCTTGCCTATTGAAATCGACTTTTTGTTTTTATTAATACAGACCGGATAGAAATACAGATTCCTGCCAGTTTTTTTGTGAAAGATTTCCCCCAAGTGAATAAAGCCCGTATCAAATTCATTAATAAAGGCCGAATGCTTTCTATCATCATTTTCAGGAAAAATGACCAGGTTATCCCCCTGTTCAACAGCGTCCACACTCTGATCAATCGTTTTCCTTATCTGCGTTGACCCTGCGAAAACCGGAATAGCTCCCGTTCCCCGGACAAGCATGATGCAGAAGGGGGCGATGATCGCCGCCACCCATCGGCTGAATGGCCGTCCCAACCTCAGCTCGTTCTGCGTAAAATGTGCCTCTAGATAATCGGTGCAAATCCTTCTTGTCACAATCTGGTAAGTGACCCAAGGTCTGAACGGAAAAGGAAAGAAAAGGGTCATCATAACGGGTCCATAAGAACCCATATGATTGCAAACAAAAACAGCCGGTTCATCCTGCCTCACGTTTTCCGCCCCAGTCAGTGTACGTCGGGCAAAAAACAGGCCGACAAACTGAATCAAGCTCCTGAAAAACAGATGACTCCGACTCTTCATGAAAACAAACCCTTCATTTGTTCACTGACACGTTGTTTCACTTTTTTGCTGTGCAATGTGGGAATCTATTCGCTGTTCTAATGAAAATATTGCGATTAAACTTTCGCTCTTCCGTCCTATGGGAAAATCTGATATCCGACTTGCAAGTTCTGATATCCGGCAAATAAGTTCTGATTTTCCACATACGAGTTCAAATAAATTTTTAAAAGCGGTCATTAACGCCCCGGGAATGTACAAAGGGAGACGT
Organism: Sporolactobacillus pectinivorans; assembly: GCF_002802965.1. Lineage (NCBI taxonomy): Bacteria > Bacillati > Bacillota > Bacilli > Caryophanales > Sporolactobacillaceae > Sporolactobacillus > Sporolactobacillus pectinivorans. The sequence goes on from NZ_NXGA01000001.1 coordinate 2,648,231, forward strand.
TGATCGCAAAAAGATTAATGGCTTAGTAGCTCTTGCACGGCCAAGATGAATTGATCCATTTCTTCATCGGAACCAATTGACACGCGTAAATAATCTGAAATGCGCGGTTGGTTAAAATAGCGGACCAGAATTCCTTTTTCTCTTAATTTATGAAATAGGTCTTCAGCTTTATAATCAGGATGCGAGATAAAAATGAAATTGGCCTTTGAAGGGATAATGGTAAAGCCCATTCCAGCAAGGCGTTTTACAGCATTCTCCCGCGTTTGAATCACGTGCTGCGCCATTTGATTATAGTAATGATCGTCTTCAATCGCTGCTTTAGCTCCGGCCAAAGCAAGACGGTCAACCGTATACGAATTAATGGAGTTTTTCAAACGATTAAGCCCCTGAATGAGTTCGGAATCTCCAAAGGCATAACCAACGCGAATACCGGCCAGTGCGCTATATTTGGAAAGTGTCTGCACCACTAATAGATTCGGATATTCTTTGATCAGCGGAACAACAGACGTTCCGCCAAAGTTGACATAGGCTTCATCAATAATGACGACGCGATTCCGGTCTGCCTCCAAAATATCCTTTATCGACTGGACAGCAATTTCTTGCCCGGTCGGCGCATTCGGATTAGGAATAACGGCCCCACCGCTTGGTTCTCGAAAGGCGCCGACTGGAATTTGGAAGGTGTCATCAAGCGGAATAATTTCCGGCTTCAGTTCGCAAAGATTGGCGAACACTTTGTAAAAGCTATAGGTAATGTCAGCAAACATAACCGGACGGTCAGGTGAAAAGAAAGTCATAAAACTAAAAGCGAGCACTTCATCCGATCCGTTACCCACAAAAATATTATCACTGGACAACTGATAATACTTGGCTAGAGTCGCTCTCAGTTCATCCTCATTCGGATCCGGATAGAGCCGCAACTGATCGTTGACGGCTTCTTTAATAGCCGCCAGCACCCCAGGCGACGGGGGATAGGGATTTTCATTGGTATTCAACTTAATATACCGTCTGTCCTTCGGCTGTTCACCCGGGACGTAAGGTTCCAGCTTATGTATCCGTTCGTTCCAGTATTTGCTCATGGCGCACCTCGTTTATGTTTTCATTGAAATCCTGCCACTGGCTTAAAAATCATTATTTCTGATTCTTTTTCTGCAGCTTCGGCCGTGCCCCGTTCTTGTTTTAGAAGGGAAACACTGTCACCTAATGGGGCGTCGCAATGATGGGACGAACACCCCATTCATTTATTTTATACTTTTTATCAAGTTTTTTACAGAACCTGCTTCTGCAAAAAGCGTGACGCGGATTCAGCTATTATGAATAAGTTTTCTAAATATCATTTTCCTGAATACGTTCTGATTTAATCTTTCATCTCGGTGTCAAACGACTTTTTTGGCCATCCTGACATGTGGAATATTATCGATTAAATAAGTTTCTGAGATTTTTTTAAATCCAAAGTAAGCATAAAGCGGCTGAATATATTCCTGTGCCTCAATCATGATGAGTTCACCCGGCACTGTTTTTGCGATCACTCGAAGGACTTCCGAAATCAGCGTTTTGCCAATGCCTTGTCCCCTATATTTTGGATTTGCGAGCACTCTGCCAAAAGTAACAGCATTTTCCTCCTTAAAAATCCGCGCGTAGGCAACGATTTGCTGATCGTCATCCACCGCATAGACGTGGAGGCTTTTCAGATCATTGCCGTCAATTTCATGATACGGGCACTTTTGTTCCACAACAAAAACCGATTCGCGTGCTTTAAAAATTTCGAATACTTCCCTGGCTGTCAGTTGAGAAAATTTTTTGACTTCCCAATTCAGTTGCATGCGGCTCATTCCCTTTTCCGTTGGCTCAATAGCTTGCTCCGACGAGCAAAAAGACCAACATAAGTCTAATCTAATTGTTGCGTTCAATGATTGCGAGTTTGTGTATAATCATACCGGTGAATGCACTTTTCCGACTGAAGTACGGCTGAGTGGTCATGCAGATACACTGCTTTGTAAAAAAAGCGGTGTGGCGATATCTGATTCAGGAATTCTGGACCGCAGCGGCAAATGGTTCAATTTAGCGCAGCCCATTCTGAGGAACATCTGCCGGAATTCGGCCGATTGATTTGTCCCCCTGGGTTCGGCGCGGTAAGGCGCGGTAACCTGAACAGGCTAATCTTTCGTTTCTAGTAAATAATTGATCTGTCCGAGCATATAGACAGAAAAGTTTATTTTGTCTTTATACGCGATTGTCTCCTCTTCTCCGAATACCTGATAGTTACGCAGTGCAACCCGTACCACCTGACCCCACCGGTGCTCAATGTTTTGCAAGGCCTATTCCCCGCCCTGCTGCTTCGACACGATTTTCTTATCCGTTAAATATGCCAATACTCTGCACAGGTTCAGGATCACATAGGTCGGCTGTTCATCAATATCAGAAGATGCATCTTCTATGTCATTAACGATGCTTCTGATATAGTATTCCGACTTCACTTCTCCAAAAACAGATTGAATCGGTTCTCCGTACAAAACGGTGCCGCAATGGTTTATCACTGTAAAATGTCCGGCGAAATCCCGATCTGTTTTTAAATCATCGGTACAAAGTTTCATCGGATCGGATAAATATGCAGCCCACCACATGTTTGAAAAGTGAAGCTCGTAAGGCGTTGGGTATTGAAAATGGGCACAGTATTTTTTCAGAACGACACTCATTTCCAGCCCTTTCGACGATGCGGTATCATGCAGGTTTCCCAGAACGAGTAAAGCCAGCTTTGTTTCTGCATCCAATTTTGAATGAACGACAACGATAAAATCAAGATCACTTTTCCGCTCATTGAAGCAGCCAAAAGCATAGGAACCATGAATATAGATGCCTGTCAGGTTTTCACCTAAAATAGTCTGGTAGTCATTTTTGATCGTATTGAAAATTTCAATGGTTTTCATCTGCACGCCTCAAATCAGCGCATCTGAAGAGGATTTCTCTGAACTATGTTTTTTTTGATCATAACATGTAAACCGTTTTTAAATAGCGCTCCAGCTCTATTTTTAACTGACCGTTTTTCTCATTACTGAACTGCTTATCGGCATCGATCCAATTCGAAGCATCGTACAGCCAGACCGGGTTTTTGCGTCTTTCTTCAATTTCCCAACTATATCTGGGAAAAATATGGGCGTGCAGGAAAGCATCCGTATTCCCCAAAATATCGTAGTTCACCCTAAGAGGATGACAGACATGAATAATGGCATCACCAACCAGGCTCATATCTGTCAGGAACTGCGACCGCTCCTCAAGAGTCAGATCATTCAGGCTGAAAACTTCTTTATTCGGCAAAAGCACGCAGTAGCCGGGCAAAAACTGTGTATCCCCGATCACCGCATAGCCGCTCTTCATTTTTGCGATCACCATCGGGTTTGTCCCGTTTTTTGCCGATTCAATTCTGTTATCTCTCCAGTTCAAGTGAGCTGTCCCCTTTCTTCCCCGCCAAAGTCTATTCCAACTGGACTTTCATCATGACTCCCTAAGGCTTTTTTCACTAGGTAAAAATAAAGCAATGATTGCAGCCAAAAAAGGAAGAAAAACAAATAAATTGAATACGGCATACACGCCGTACAGGTCGGTCAGCCAGCCGATCAGCGTTGCGCCGATCCCACCGGCTCCAATGCCAAAACCGACCATCAGACCGGAAACGAGGCCGATATTTTTTGGAAACATCAATTGTCCATAGACAACCGTGACTGCAAAAGATGATAGAACAAACAGACCGAATACAAACAGCACGATAATCGACAGGAAGCCATGAACATGCGGCAGCAGCCAGGCAAACGGAACGGTAATCGCCATTGATATAAAGAGCAACCACTTATGACTGATTCTATCGGAGAATTGCCCGCCCAGAAAAGTCCCGAGCGCGCCGGCCGCGAGAAACAGGAAGGTCATCAAATCTCCAAACTTGAGCGGAATCCCCTGATGAAGATAGAGAAAAGGAAGAAATCCGGCGACCCCGATCTGTGTCCAAGACCTTAAAATAACGACAATAGTCAGCAGGGTCAGTCCACCAGGATGATTTTTACCTTTAATCGCGGCCTGGCGGGCTTTATTCTTGATCAGACTTCTTTTGTACCAGGGCATGACTGAGCTGACAAGAGCAAAGGCACCTACAGTGACAAGTGCGAACCAGCCCAGGCCATGCAGTCCGGTAGCAATCAGAAACAGAGGCAGGAGCAGCGGGCCGCACGCCTGGCCGAAATTTCCTCCGACCTGAATAATTGCCTGAGCGGTCCCCCGGGCAGTTCCGGCAGCCATGTATGCCCCACGCATCGCTTCAGGATGAAAAATTCCGGAACCGATCCCGGACAGGCCGACTAAAACGAGCAATATCCAGTAAGCAGGTGCAAACCCTGAAGCCGTCAACCCAAAGCCGGTAAGACAAATGCCAACCGGCAGAAACCATGTTTTCGGATGTTTATCGGTGATCATGCCAAATATGGGCTGGCAAACCGAAGATGTGATCATCGAAACAAACAAGATCACCCCAGCCTGAAGATAATTGAGATGAAAAGCCTGCTTATAAAGCGGCAGCAATGCCGGAACCAATCCAGTCGTCATCACGTCATTAAAAAAATGGGCGAGGCTCAGACTGAATAGCTGTCTTTTTGCCCCCAGCCGTCGTTTTGTTTCAAGTGTGTGCGCTGCAACATTCATTCATAAAAGACCTCCTAATAAAAAACCAATGACTCGTCTGAAACGAACACTTTAATACTAACAGAAAACAATCCGTTCCCGAAAGATAATCGCTTTAGTTCGCTGATTTGTAAAAAAACATCCACTGTAAAAGGCAATATTTTATGACAAGCGATTTACAGATGTCGTTCAGATAATTTTTCTTTTTGCTTTTAAGCTTGGAAGAAATTTTATCCTTTTAATGAGAACTTAATTATTATCTGAATCAAAACAGCCACGCCGACATTGCTCCCGTAAATCGTTTTAACGAAAACTTAAATATTATCTGAAAGCGAGGTGAACGGATGTATTGTAAAAAGATCGGAATTCCCTTTCATATTCAGCAATACGAAGCCTGTCTGAGAAGACTTTTTCCCAGCCACAGAGCCAAGGAAACCATAGAAAACCGTTATCAAAAATCTATGGCCGGTTTTCGCGGCGAGCAATCGATTGCCTATTTTCTCGACTATCTACCCAACGAAGAGTTCCTCTTCTTCCACAATCTTCGCCTGCCTGATTCTATCCATTTTTTCCAGATCGACTGGTTGATCATGTCCTCGCGTTTCTTTCTGATTCTTGAAGTTAAAAACATTGTGGGTAAATTGACATTTGATCATGAAATGTTGCAAATGATCAGGGAAATTGACGGAAAGACAGATATTTTCGATGACCCGGTTCTGCAAGCAGAAAGACTGGAACAGCAATTGCAAAAATGGTTCAGCCAATGTTTCAATATGGCAGATTATCCTGGTGAAAATCGTGTGGTTATCACTTCCTCTGCACAGCTCCAAATTGAAGGATCTAAAGACTCTTTGCTCCGAAAAATAATCAGGAAGTCTGTTCTTGGAAATGAACTGGACCGGATGAACAAAAACTACGCAAAAAATTTTATCCTCCAGCCAAATCTTCAAAAAATAGCAGATCAATTGCTTGCGAGCCATCGCCCACTGATTATTAATCTATTTTTCTCAATCAAATTTCTATCTCCTGAAGATATCATTAAAGGTGTGCAATGTCCGGACTGCGGTCATTTTCACATGAGACGAAGAAAGCGCAACTGGTATTGTGAAAAGTGCAGCTATTTTTCACAAGATGCGCATATTGCCGCACTGCGGGACTTTCTCCTCATCTTCGGTCCGACAATCACAAACAAGCAATGCCGAGATTTTCTGGTGCTGCAATCAGAGACGGTTGCTAAGAAAATTCTACAAGCCGTGAGCTCCCACTATGAAGGAGAAAATAGAGGAAGAGTCTATCACTTATCGTTCAACATGCTGAAAAGTCTCCATTGAAAACAATATTTTGTGCGACGACCGATTTTGGGGCATGAAGACCGATTTGTTTTCATGAAGACTGATTTTTTCGCCCGAAGACCGATTTTTCTTCGCGAAGACTGATTTTTTCGCCCAAAGACCGATTTATAAACATGAAAAGTAATAAATCATAAAAAAATACAGCCCCGGACTCAAAAACGGGACTGCATAAATTTTAATAAATTCGTTTCGATTAACGGGCTGTTTTTGAGATGCTCTATATCCGGCAATCGGCGCAGGTTTTTCGTCATCAGCCAATAGGCAGCTATCATGGTGATCACTACACCCTGGCTGATGATCATCGCATGGTTTCCGGCCGATGACGCCAGTGTACCGCCCGCCAGCGATCCTAAAGGCATCGCCGCTGCGATCAGGCTTTCGGTTATGGCAGAGACTCTGCCGATCATATTCGGTGGCGGAACAATCTGAAAAAAAGAACTGAACAGAATATTGGTTGCGCCGATCGGAATGTTGGCAAGTGCCAGAAGAACGCAAGCCAGTGACACTGAACGTGATGCCGCCAGATCCATCAAAATCCACAGAATGCCCGAACATCCATACCCATAAATGACGGCCCTTCCAATGCTGAACCTATGGGAAACAAATGATGACAGCAGAGTTCCAACCAAAAATCCTGCCGTGTAGCAGGCCATCAAAATGCCATAAATAACCGGCCCACCCATCTGTCTTGAAAAAGCCGGCATCACAGCAAACACTCCGCTCAGCACAAAATTACTGATCAGAAAAGGCAGAAGCATCTTCACTATCAACGGCTGAACAACAAAATGAAGACCTTCGGATAGATCGGCTCGATAGGATGACGATCGAGCCTTCATGTGATTTGAATTTGCTTGATGTCTCAGGTGCAAAAGCGCAAACAAAATTACAGTGAGAAAAAACGTCAGCGAATCAACGAAATATAGACTGACCGCACCGATCACAGCAATCAGCAGCCCGCCGGCAGAGCTGAAAACCAAATCGGTGCCTTGGTAAGCAAAAGACATCGCTGAATTGGCCTTGACCAGATACTGCTCACTGACCAGTTTTCGGATCAGCGCATTTTCGGCCGGGTATGGGAACAGGCCGAACAAGCCAATCAATGGCATAATGACAAGAACTCCGACAACTGTAAGCGAATGAAACAAGTACAGCCCGGGCACGAACAGTACCAGAACGCCCTGAATCAAAACCGGAACGATCAACACTTTTTTCAGAGCAACGCGATCCACAATCGGGCCAACGAAAAAGGAGAAAAATTCCGGTAAAAGTGTCAGAAATCCCGCAAGACCAGAAAAAAATGGAGAGCCGCCCAAATCATAAGCCAACCACATAGCGGCAATATAATACAGACTGTCACCTATATTACCGATTAACCGGCCAAAAAATAGCAGAGAAAAACTTTTATTGTGAAAGAGTACTTTCATGTGATGATCCTCCTGAGTCATTCAAAATCAATCTGACTGCAGGAGCGTCACCCACCCACCGGATTTGGCCCTACTGAATACAAAAAGTCCCTTATCCTGCCGTCAGCATTCACTTAAAAAGGGCGCAAATCTCCCGTTTTAAGCGAAAACCAACATGCGGACAACGGATAACGATAGTTTCATAAACCTCTTCCACCTCTTGAAATGGGTAAAATCTTCACATCATCACTATACACCGATCATCGTCAAGTATCAAAATGGTTTATTTTATAGCGTCAAAGGTGAGTTCTTCTTTTTCCCTATGTACAAATCGTGGATTCCCGCTGACCGGTTATTCCATTATGAAATGGATATTGTTTGCCGGCCCTGCACTCATTTCAACCATTCCGGGTCAAACGTTTTTTAACCGGCTGATCAAACAGATGAATACATCAACCATTTCCATGAGTGTTCTGGATGAACCATTTGGGACATGCACACTCACTTATTTAATTCTGAGGCAAGGTATTACTCTTCAGCAGGGAACCGTATCTTTGTCATTCTGGCTGGCATTGCCGTTTTCTTGTCGAAGCATAAAAAATAAACGGGAGCAAAGCTCGGCGGCATATTCCCGCTATCATTGTAATTTCTTATAATAGCCTCTGCATTCATGCACACGGTTGAATTTTTTCCTTATTTTTTCAGAGTCTTCGCCCGAATAATGGGCAAACGCCTCAAGAGGTTTCAACCCGGCAATCGAAGAGTGAACGGCATCATGAACCTCTTCTCCTTCGATAAAAACGTGGAGATAGCTGCTGATTTTTTTAAACCCGTTTTTCCGGTACCAGTCATTCACCCATGGATCGTCTCTTGTCCACGCCTCAAGTTCAAAAATGTCACGCTCTTTCAGCTTTTGTTCCGCTGCCAGAAGCAGCTGTGCACCAATTCCCCTTCTCTGAAAATCAGGATGCACAGCGATGTTCCAGATCATCCCACCCAGAGAAGAGCATAATGTGCAAACCGTCTTCGGTTCCCTTTCATATTCAACATCAATCAGACCAACAACTTGTCCGGATTCTATCGCAACAAGCTCAACCGATGAATGACTGTATTTTTCCTTTCTCCGCAAAACGTTATCATAGTAAGCCGTATGTAAAAAGGAAAGAACGCGGCAGCGCAGCCAGCTTTCTTCATCTTTTTCGCAATATTCTCTGATCAATTGCCAGAACCTCTTCTCTTAAGCAAAAAATATTAACCACTGACCTGTTCAGCTGTGATCCGCCGTGATGAACAGTTCCATCTTTCTGATCTTCAGTTTATAGCCCATGAAAGCCCATCGCCCGATAAAAATGTTCTCCAATCTCATTGCCTTTTTTCAGGGAATTTTTTTGTACGTCGCTTTCCATTAGTACATATAAAGCTTGATCAAGATTTTCAATACTGGCTAATTGTATTTTCATAACATACACCCACCAAAATTATTGTCCTTTAGCTATGACGATGTTACGCACTTTCACAACTAAAGTATAACAAACGACGCCCCTGGGAATGACCATTTTCTCATCCAGTTACGTACATATATTGCCAAATGTGTATGTTTTAAAAGAATGGCTTGCATTGGACCGGGCCTCTATCAGATAATATAAGAGGGACGCGGTTATTTTAAAGAAAAGAGGGTGAGATCATGAAAAAGCTGAGTGTCATTCTCTCGGTTCTGTCTGTTGTGTTTCTGATCACCGGCTGTTCTTCACAAACTTCACCGAATCATAATCAGAGTTCAAGCTCGACTGCCCAGCAGTCTTCCTCGAGTCAGGCAGACAGTGGTCAAAGTACTTCTTCAGCGAGCAACAGCTCAAGCAGTCAGGCGAACAGCAGCAGCGTCCCAAATGTAACAACAGGTTCAACGGGACAAGTGCTGAAAGATGTCCGGTCAATTCTGAAAAACGGCAGCGAACTCTTGCTTCCATCGACGCTGCCTGTTGAAAAAGGAAAATATGCGTCAGCAGTGGTGAAAAATGGTTCATCCGGCAATACTGTATCATTCAAACAAACGAGCCAGCCTGTCAAAGTCAATGATGCTTCACTCACCACAGCACAGACGGTAGCAACAGTCAAAAGTACGACATATGCAAGTACGTCAGAAGCTGCCAAGCAAATTTCATTTCATAAGTATGGGAAAAGCGATGGGAGTCCCGTCACTCTTGGCCACAATATCACCGGATATGCTGACGCCGGCGCGGGAACTGCCGGCACTTCCTGGAATGAGGGCCGCTGGACGCTAATGGCTCTTTCACCGACCTCGGATGCCCAAAAAGGAATAGCGCTTGCGAAAAAGGTTGTGTCTTATCTCGAAATCCATTCATTGCCTGCCCCTCATCAATATGGTTTGATCCAAGTTTATACGGACAGCCGCCAGGACTATATCATGTGGCAGGAAGGCAAAACTGTATATCAGCTGACTGACGTCAATGATCCGCTGAAGCTATTATCCGTAGTCGTTTCGATGAGGTGAACTCTGAGATTGTCATAAGCTGCTCAATAATGATAAACGCACTGCAGAAAATATGATTCTGGAGTGCGTTTCGCTTCTACTCAGTTTCAAGCATCACTTTTTTCTTTCATAGGTATAGTATGTATACGGTATTTCAGCTTCTTCAATTCGTTTCTCAAAAGTTTTTATAAAGTTCTCTTTGCACCGATAACATGGTTTTTCGATATGGCGACTATGATCGAAATCATCGTACTCTCCCTGTAAAAAGATTTGCAGATGCAGTGAATTTCCCATCTGCTGTACCGTAAACACATGCTGAACTATTCATTACTGTTGCACACTATATTTTTAATTTCTGTAAAGTCTTCTATGTAATAATCTGCGAACGCTTTAATCCTATTAAGTTGCTTTTCGCTTCTTTTGAACAAGTAAGTCGTTAAAATGGTCTTAATCCCCAACTCTTTTGCTCCTTTCAATTCTTCTGAACCCCCGTCTCCAACAAAGACACAACGTTCCGGAGTGACATTCATTTGTTCAAGCGCTATTTTATAAATATTGGCCTGAGGCTTTAAGCAGCCGACGTCGTACGAAAATACAACATAATCAAATAAACTGCTCAGCGGCGATTCTGCCCAATGCATGGCATCAATAACGTCTGAATTACTGATTAGGCATAATTTTTTTCCGCTTTTCTTTAAATCTGAAAGGGCACGAAGAATTGCAGCGTCAACATCAATTAAGGCCTGCTCCATTCTTTTTTCCCTAAGTTTTAAAATTTCATCGATTGTCTCTTCATTAACACATGCATTCGTCTTATCAACGATAGATTGAATGATCGCACGCGGATCTTTTATATTTCCAATGGCTCTTTGGAAATATAATGTTTCATCCTCCGCATAGTGTTCCCATTCTTCGCGGGAAAGGCCTAACACATCATTTTCATTTTTAAGCCCTCTGTATTTAGGCGTTACCAGTGTAAAAAACAGATCAAAAAATACAACTTCCAGACTTGTATTTATCCTAGCCGCCTCCTGACACAGTATTATTGCAGACTTTTTATAAAATGAAGACCTTGTTCAAATAGTGGCCTCCAAAACTATNTATTGTTTTTGTTGGAATTGAGCCATTTATAGGCAAAATGATCGCATAGAAATGAGCCACATGATTTCCAATTTTTAGCCCATCTTTCCTATGATAGAAAAGTAACCAGCAATTCTACATAACATAA